>NZ_AP025173.1:300000-426976 GCF_003402535.2 Cupriavidus sp. P-10 | reverse complement strand
GCCGGGATTCCTGAGAGGGCAGCTTGTTTACGTTATGAATTGCACGAGACTTTAGTCAGGTGATGGTGAGATGTCAATGTGGACTCATCTCACCTGGAATAGGTGCCTCGTGTCGGCCGAGGTACATGATCTCTCACCTTGGTACACAATCTCTCACCTCACGATCGTCGGCTGGTTGAAATTGCTTTTATAAAACAAGCGTATACGAGAGATGTCCACAGGAGTGAATCAAAATCTCTCACCTGAACTACCTATCTGGTCTCTTTTCTCACCTTCGGCTCCGCGATCTCTCCCTTTAGACGTATACAACTACCACCTGAGGGAACAAAGTTTCTCACCTTGCGGTAGGCGTATCCCTCACTTTTGGCTGATAAGTTTTTGATTTTTATGAGGATCACCCTGCTCTGTTTGTAGGTTTGTTGGTTTTTCTTTGTTTACAACACAAACAAACAAACAAACAGACGCCAGTCAAAATTCGGTCGCCATGGGTGGGAGCTGCAGGTGACTGAGTCCCACGCGAGATCCATTGAAGGTGAGAGATTTTGTGCCGCAGCTGTTCGGGCGCTGAAGTCAAGGTGTTATCCGAAGGTGAGAGATTTTGTAACCTGCGATCGCACTTGAGTTTTTGAACAGCGATGAAGCCTTCAAAAGGTGAGAGATTTTGTACCTAGGCTCGTTTTGAGAGTTCGCTGGTGGTCTGCTTGTGGCCACCTCAGCGCGCGTAGGCTTCTTGATTGGCTTGGCAGAGCACAAAATCTCTCACTTTTACAGCCCCCTGGTTCTAGGAAGTGGCTTCTAACTCTGCGGACCAGTCGATCGGGTGAGAGATTTTGTTCGGAGTTCTGTTGATGCTGTGCGTAGGCGTCGCGTGGCTTACAAAAACTCTCACCTTAGGTTTCATCTTGAGCTTTGAAGTGTGGATCGAACAGCACATCGCTGGCGATGGATGCGGGATTGGGTGAGAGATTTTGTACCAAAGAACACGGCTAAGGTGAGAGGTGAGAGGACTTGGCTCTCACCTTTTATGGCTCCTTGGCGACTTCCAAAAGTTCTTTGAGTCGTTTGCGCCACCTCTTCCCATATCTTCCGAAAACGTTGTAAATCAAAGGCTTGTAGCTTAGTTTCGTAAACTTTAGTGATTTCGCTGTGTCGCGGATTACACAAAATATGCGGACGCGTTTGCTCAATTGCTGTATTCTGCGCTTGTCCAAATTTCGGAAAAAGAGCTGCGATGGCGAATATCAGTCAACCGATGCCCATAGACCCGACGGTCACCCTAGCTGAGATTAGCGATTTTGCAGATGTGGTGACCGACTACGCAGTCGAGTTACGTGACCAGATTCTTGCGCCGCGGCCACGTAAGACGGCACCGATGTTTAGTACTTCAGAAATTGCAGAGCTGTGTGGTTTGAGCCGTCAGCAGGTCTTGCACATGGCGAAGAATAGCGACGGTGTGCTGCCTGAAGGGCAGACCGTTGGTCGCGGCCGAACGTTTACTTTGGCTGAGGCAAGAAATTGGGTCCAACAAGTATCGGACATCTACCAGACCCCGCTGGTTGCTGGACCTAGCGATTTCGAAGGCAAGATTATTATCACTTCGCAATTGAAGGGTGGGTCCGCAAAAACGACTACGACTATGTGCTTAGCGCAAGGCCTTAGCTTGCGTGGCCGTAAGGTGCTGGTCGTCGATTTGGACCCCCAGGCGTCCCTTTCTGAGTTGTGCGGCTTGTACGCGGAGAAGGAGGTATTCGCCGATGACTCAATTCTGCCTTTCATTTACAACCAGGATGTCGAAGGTGGCTTGGAAGCGAAGTTGCAATCGACATACTGGGATGGCCTGGACGTTATTCCGGCTCACACGGAACTAGTGGGTGCGGAGTACCACCTCCCTGCTATGCAGATGAAGGTGCCAGGATTCAAATTCTGGCAGGTACTCCGTGATGGTCTCCAGCCACTGCGAAAGAAGTATGACTACATTATTCTGGATACTTCGCCGTCGCTGTCCTACCTCAACTTGAACGCATTGATGGCGGCCGATGCCATGGTCATGCCCATGGTGCCGGAAAACCTGGACTTCTTTAGCTCCTTGTCGTTCTGGCGACTCTTTTCGGATGTCGCAAAGTCATTCATGAGATTCGAAGCCGATAAGAAGTACGACTTCGTGTCAGTGCTCTTGACGCGAGTTAACTATGGGCCCACATCGGCAGCTCCTGTGGTGCGAACTTGGGCTCAAGGTGCATATCGGCATTGGCTCGCCCCTTTTGAAGTGCCTGCCAGCTCAGTGATGAGCTCCGGCGCACTGGCATTTACCACGGTGTTTGACATCAGCAGCTCACACAGCCAAGCCAAGTCGCTTCAGCGTGTTCGGCAGCCGCTGGTGGATTACTGCCGTTGGGTTGACGACATGTTTGTGAAACAGTGGAGGCCTGCACAATGAGCAACATTCGCGAACAAATGCTCGCCAAGACGGCGAACATCCGCTCAACGGCGGACCGTAAGCCGGATGCCACTCGTCGAGCAAATCGGACTGAGACAGCGCCAGGTATGGCGGGCGCATTGGCTGCCGCGCAATTGAGGGTTCAAGAGTTAGAGGCGACGGGGTTGCCTTCGGAACTGCCGGTTGCGGATATTGTTCCCAACCCCTGGCAGCCGCGGCGCACCTTCAATGAACTCAAGCTGACAGAGCTTGCTGAATCGATTCGCGAGGTTGGGTTACTGCAGCCTATCGTAGTACGTCGCGTTGAGCCAGGTTTCCAACTTGTGGCCGGTGAGCGCCGGTGGCGTGCACATAAGATGTTGGGGCTCGAGAACATCAAGGCTGTCGTCGTCGACTGCAGCGACGCGGACATGATTGTGTTGGCCTTGGTCGAAAACATCGGCCGAGACGACCTTTCCGACTACGAGATCGCCTTGTCTATTCAACGTTCGGAAAAGGAGTTCCCGAACCGTACACGACTTGCGGAGGCGGTAGGCTTGTCCAGGCGAGGGCTTTACAAGTTCATGGCTTTCTATGATTTGCCCGATTTCGTGAAGCATGACTTGGACCTGCAGCCAAGTCTTCTTGGGAGTAACGCCGCAGATGCACTGGCGTCTTGCCTGAAGAAACACGGAGAGGCGGGTGTGTCGGCAACTAGAGAACTATGGACCGATGTCGTCGGGGGCCATCTTGATCAGGGCAAGCTCGCCGCGGCCGTAACCGCATTGGCTACTAAAAAAGTGTCGGGCTCAGCGGCTCGCGAGCGCTCCATCGAAAAGTTCTTTGCTGGTCAGAACCACGCGGGCAGCATCACAAAGGATATAAAGAACTTTACAGTAAAAATCAAAACCGGAGTTCTATCCGACTCCCAGGAGACGCGGATTCGCCAGTTCATCAGCGAACTATTCAGTGGCACTCCAAATTGATGCGCAGTTTAGTCACATCAGAAGCCCGCCAATGGCGGGTTTTTTTACGGCTTAAGTGTGCCTAAAAGGCCGACTCAGAGCGAGGGTGCCTACGGCCGCCAGAACTGTGCTTCTAGGCATAATCGGCGGTGGCGCGAGGTGTGCCTATTAGGCACAACTTGTATCGCGTGACTTCAGTTGCTGAGATATTTCGTCACTTCGTCTGTGCCGCGTGCGCGCTCTGCCTGGACGTGGATGAAGTCGTCTGTTGGGAGCGTATATGAGGAGGCGCTGCAGGACGTCAATGGGCATCAGCTTTGCGGCTGGCTGCGTGGGAAAGGTGACAGACGAATGGAACCTACAAGCGCGCCGCGCCACACGCTTGCCGGGCAAGTCGGTACTCTGGTCGTCAACCCCGTTTGAACCTAACAAGTACTGTCCGGCGAAAAGCCGTTACCGGCCAGTGTGTTTGTCGTCTCAGTCGGGCTGAAATGCTTACCCGTGGGCCCATGGCGTGTCCGAAATCCCTACAGGGGATAGAAGCGCGAACGAACTCAATGATGAGTTGAAGTCGTAACCCGGCCGTCCCAACGCAACAGAATGGCGTCCACTACCGTGTTAGAGGAAAGGTATCTCTTTAAGTTACCCAATTCCCAGAGGACGGTGGGTCCGCCTGAGGTTGTGGCACGCGCAACCGTGGACGCGTCCCAGTCTGCTGACGGCGCCGCTAGAGCCGGGCCCACTCGCCCTCGACCGCAGCCTACCGTCGGTGTGTCTAATAGGCGCACTCCTGGCGCCGTTCGCTGAGCGCGCCTATTAGGCACAGTGAGGGCCCACCTTCCCATTGTTCGAATGACAAGGTCATCTGGAGGCCGAGACGAGCTCCGCTCCCGCAGCCTAACAATGGTGTATAGGCTAGTCATCCTGTGGTTATGCCCGTTGTGACGGCGCCAAGAACGTGTGCCTATTAGGCACACTCCGGAACCTCCGTCCTCTTGTGCGCAAGCCGCACTGTGCGTAGCTATGCTTAGCGGCACACGACGTCGCAACCGGACAGACGGTGATTTTGCGTTTGTAAAAGTCTCGAAACACTACAATTTGGTGACCTTACAAGAAGCTACCCGCCGCGACCCACAATCTTGGTGTTCTTGCCGCAGTGAGAAAGGGCCACGAAGGCCGGATATAGAAGCATGAGGATGCTCCTCACTGCCATCGCAGATCTCGACGCCGGAACAGACAACCGCGCGGTCGGCGGGCTTGTCGGCTGAGGGCGGCCTCGCTGCAACTTTGGCCACGGTGCAGGGCCAAGACGCCGGACAGGCTACGCGCCCAATGCTAAAGGAGCTCACACGCCTCGCCAGTCATCGCATTCGACTCTGGTGCGAAAACTCGGCCGTTGCCGGTTTGGCGCCATGCGCGCTAGGTCGGATGGGCCGGTGCCAAGTATCCCGTCGCTTATGAAGCCGTGGGCCTCTGCTGAATCCCACCTGTCGGATGACGGACATTTGTCTTAGTGGGGAGGAAGTGTGCTGCAGCTGGGGCACGTTCCCAATGAGATCATTCTGGTGAACCGCGGCGCAGTAGCCGGCTGGTACCCCGCTGGCCTCTAGCTTGATTACCGGCTCGTGTAACAACTAGAGCGTTTTGGTCAGCCCGACCCTACGCGGGTTGGCTCGTCCCTGTTGACGCTATGGCAGCGATCATCCTGTTCGCTTGGGATTGCACTCTTCCCTTGTTGTCACGTATGGCTCTCAAAAAGCTTGGCGATTTCATGTAAGGTGCGCTTTCTCTCCGAGGGCACATACAGCGAAGTCGTTTGCAATGAGGCATGGTCCAGCAGCCTTTGAAGGACATCTGTCGGGACATCATTGGCTACCGCATGGGTGGCGAGGAAGGTGTTCCGCAATGGATGGGGCGTAGCAGCTGCCGCTCCACCTGATGAAGAAGTAACGTCGTATCCCCTGCGATGCGCTGCAACGCCCGTTGACAGCATTCGGTAGAGCCCATCCGGGGAAAACCATGGCCCCGTCAGTGCTGGTATCTCCGCGCTTAGCTTAATGTGGATTGACTGTGCTGCGGGCGTAGAAGGCATTCACCACAGGGGAGAGCAGGGAGAGCTCCTGGTCTCCCGGATTCTCAAAATAACGTACGCCATCAACCCAACCCGCTCGCAATGCGTCAATGACGCGCGTGGGCAGGCGCACCGTGCGCCATTTGCTTCGCTTGCCGAGGAGTGCCCTGCCATAGCCAAGGATACCGTCTCGCCTCGCGAGGGCTTCCCACGACTCTCCAGACAACGCCTTGTCGACTGCAAAGGGGATCTCGCGCCGTGCTGCAACTGGCTCTTTCGCTGTCAGCCAGGGGTTGCCGCCCCAAATAGCGCACGCCGGCCAACCAGAAACAAATCCGCGCGCACCGCATAGCGCTGGGATTCCCCCTTTAGCGGTCCGGCGAACGGGCGTCAGCACGCTGCAGTTAGCGAAGTCTTGGGGCCGATCCAGAGCGCATCCGGCTGCGCTAGGAAATTCTTGTAGCGATCGCAATCGTCGGCGCCCACGTAACCCCATTGATATATTCTCGCCCCGCTGGAAATGAGAATGGCTGGATCCGTCGGCGACGACCTGTGAGGTTCACGACCGCTCGCGATGCTTTGTAAGTTGCGCTTCCTCTCCCCAGCGGACAGGCAGCGAACTCGTCTGCAGCGATGCCTGGCCAAGCAGCCTTTGGACGACGTCGGGCGGGATATCGTTGGCCACTGCCTGAATGGCGAAGGTGGGTCGCAGCGCATTGGGTGCGGCCCTGCGCAGCAAACGGCGCTCGGCCTCGTCAAGCGGCAGGGTACTGTCTACCGCGAGGCGAAGCAGCGTCGTTGTCAGCATCCGATAGAGTCCGTCCGGCAAGAACCCCTGGCCATGCCGCTGGCATCGGCAGCCTTCCAAGTGCCAAGTAATCGGCCGAACGCATGGCATGCCAACGCAGGTGGTGGAACCGGGCAGGGGATGCACGCGCGGCTATTCCCCTATAGCAGCTTTGATGTAGTGCCAGATTCGTACTAGCTGACGGTCGAACCGATCGCCGCACACGCAGCCCCGCCGCACGTTCGGAGGATGGGCCGCAGCACCCCTCCTGCCAGTGAAAAGCTGCCGGGGGGGCATGGCGGACTAGGATGCAGCAAGCGACCGGTTGGCGCCTCCCTACATTAGGCCGGTCAGGCCGGCAATGCCGCGTAACCCATACAAAGTGTACACTCACTTTCCAAAATTCGGATAATGATAAGCCAAGTGACAAGGCAGGCCGAGGTCTACGAGCACTCCAGTCGGGATTGTCGGCCAGTAGACTTCTGTGAGCTGCTTGTGTTGTATGGACCCGCGGTGGGGGGAGGGATTTCGCCTCCGGCGCTTCGGTTGGCCTTGGCATCCAGGCGCTAGCAGCTCAGGCCCGGCTGGCGCGCGTGCGAAGCTGGCCGGGCGTGAACCCTTCCGATGGGACCCCGCGCTGCTCGCTGAAGCGCCGCCACAGACTACGCAGCAATTGATCCAGGCCGGTGGCCGAGTACCCGCCCGCCACGCCCGCAAGCCGCTTGTTGCGCCCGCGCGCGGTGGCAGGCTGTATCGTGGGCGCCAACAGGGCTGCCTGCGCCGGCGGCATCATGCTTGGCCAGCCACGATCGACCCAATGCGCCTGCAAGGCCTGTCGGACGGCCGTGTCAAGGGCCACCAGCTGCTGCCGCGCACCCGGGCGTCGCAGGAAGGTGCCCTCGGCACTCGACTGCAGACTGGCGCAGCGCAGTGCGGCCAGCTCGCTCAGTGGCAAGCCTGCGTCGCGCATCAGATGTATGGCAGCCAGCGCAGCCCGATGCCTCGGGCCCTGGCGCGCCTCCCCCAGCCAGACCAGGAACGCCTCCGCGTCGGGTTGGACGGACGGCGCGCGCAGCGCCGTGGGCGCAGCGGCGGCGGCTTGCCTTGGGATGAGCGGGGTGCCCGCCAGATGCCCGGCCTTGACCATTGCGCGTAGCAGCGCCCGAACCACCCGTAACGCGGCCGCCACCGAACTGGTCCCCAGTGGGCCTTCGAACGGCCGCCAGTGCATCCTGTCGCGCGCCCCGCTCGGGCCGCACCAGAACGCCGCCGGCTGAGGGTCCGCTAAAAATTCCGCATACGCCTCCAGATCGCAGGCCTCCAACGCCTGAAGCCCCTTCTTGCGCGCTGCATTCCACAACAGCAGCCTCTCGGCCTCGCGCCGGTAGCTGTTGCGGGTATGTGGCGCACGATCCTGTAGCCAGCCGCGTACGAACGCCAGATCGGCGGCAAGCCCCGGCCCTGTCGCGGTATTTGAGGCTGGCACCAGCATGTGCTCGAGTGGCACGGGATATGGCATACCGGGGGCCAAGGCCAAGGGCACCAGCGCGTCGCGGTGGGCGTGGGCGGCAGGCGGCAGCACATAGGCCTTGACCGCCGCGGCGCCCATGGCCGAGCGCTGGCGCACCAGCCAGTGCGTGATGACCTCGGCCGACTGCGCGCCAATGCGTGGCACGGCACGCCACCAGCTGCTGCCGCGCCGATTTGCCAAGGACGTCAGGTCCTCGATCCGCCGGATCTCGGCGGCCATCAGTCGGCGTGCCAGGCTCGGCTTGAACCAGAGCGACACCTCGTGCTGGGGCTGGGGGTAGCCTTGTCCAAGCTGCTCAAGCGCCGACACGGCGTCTACCCGCCGCGACATGCCCACCCCTGAACGCGCGCGCAGCGCCTCGAACATGCCGGCAATCTCGGGCCGGCCATGCTGCAAGGCGAACTGCACCAGCCGGTCGCGCAAGGCCAGGATCCGCTGGATCGCCTGGGCCTCGCTCAGGTGCTCGTCCTCATCCGGGTCCAGCAAGTAGCGGTTGGCGATGTCCACCGGCCGCATGCCCTGCGCATAGGCACGGACCACGGCAAACTCGGTGCGGGTGAGCTTGGTGACGGCGTTGAGGCTGGGATCCAGAACCATGGAGGCAGCGGTAAGTGCTTGAACTATAACAATATTCAGCAGGAGCCATCCGGAGCCGGGCCGAAATGCTGACTAAAGCGCAATGTAAATTATTTTTGTGCCGGCGGCTAGGCCTCACCCAGGACTGTACGCCACGCCCATGACCGTGCCGTGCGAATGTCCCGAGGGCAGGGCGGCCACCGCTCCGGGCCAGATCGCTTACGCCTCTGCCGTCAAAACGATGTGGTCGCCTGCGGACGCGACGCCGCGCCAGATCCCGGCCTCGGGCGCTACGACAGAAGGGGAACTAGCGCCGGTTTCTGACAGCATCAATCGCCCGTCGTACGCCGCCGGGCAAGCTGTGGGTGCGGTTCGAGGTAGAACGTCTATACGCGTTGAAACTTCTAGTGGTTTTGTTTAGACTTGTATCAACGTTCTTGGAAGGCTTTGATCATGCGAAAAAGTGCAACTCTGACGATCCAAAAGTGGGGGAACAGCTTGGCCGTCCGGATTCCGACCGCAGTGGCCCGCTCGGCCCATTTCGCTGAGGGTCAGGAAGTCGAGGTCTCGGTCGAAGAGATTGGTGTCACGGTACGGCCCGTTGGACGTCGTGCCCTCACGCTCGCGGAGAAGTTGGCTCTGTTTGATCCTATCAAGCATGGGGGTGAAGCCATGGCCACGCAGCGTGTCGGCGCGGAGGCTATCTGATGGCGGGCAAGGTATGGGCACCTGAGCGACGCGACATCATTTGGATCGACTGCAATCCGCAAGCCGGCCGTGAGATGAAGGATATGCATCCGATGCTTGTGCTTTCTCCGCGGCCGTTCAATGAGCGGACCAGTATCGTGATTGGCTTGCCGATGACCACGGCGGCCTACAACGACACCAATCCGTTTGCGATCAGGTTTCAGGGACCGAAGGGGAAGGACAGCTACGTTCTGGCCCATCAGCCCAAGTCATTTGACTGGCGAGCCCGCAACGCAAAGGCCCACCCCTGGAAGCAGGCGCCTTTGGAGGTCTTTGCTGCCGCCTGCGAGCAATTGAATCAGATCATTGCGATCGCAGAGTGACCTCAAAGGGATTTGCCGACTGCCACGGTGTGAGTGTGGATGGTCACGTGACCTCCGCGCCCGGACTGGGGGCAACAGAAGATCCATGATTTTCCCGACCACCGAACAAATTCAAGCCTGATAATACGCGCGGTGCCGCCCCAAGCTTGGCAGAAGTCATCGGTTGCCACAGCGCCGCCTTGCCAACTGCCCGGATTGCGCCTGTAATGGCTGCGTGGCAGGCACAGGCAGTCGGGAGGCGAGATGCGCTGCACGAATTGCCAGTTCGAAAACCCCGCGGGAGCCAGGTTCTGCGAGGAGTGTGGGCAACGGCTTGCGCAGATCTGCCCGCAATGCGGCAGCGCATCCAGCCCCACCGCGAGCGTGCGGCGCGTTGTTGGCGGACACGGCGGCGCTATTCCTCATTGCTCTTCGAGCTGGGCGCTCCCTTCAACGCCGCGGCAAGGCTATCAGCACTCGAGAAACTGAGTCGCGAACTGCTTCGAAAAGTTTCGGCGCGCATGCTGATCGTTGACGAGGTTCATCACTTGTTGGCAGGCTATCGGGAGCAGCGTGCATCCCTGAATCTGCTGAAGTTCCTCGCCAATGACTTGAAAATCGCGGTTGTCCTCGTTGGCACTCAAGACGCCGTCTTGGCGCTCCAAACGGATCCTCAGATGGTCAGTCGATTCGCCCGTTTCGAGGTGCCGAGATGGCAGGAGACGGAGGCATTTCGTTCTCTTCTCGCAGCCTTCGAGATGATTTTGCCGCTTCGACGTCCGTCGAATCTCGCACGGCGAGAGATCGTACATGCCATTCTGACTGCAAGTGGAGGGCTAACCGGGGAAGTGTCGCGTGTCTTGACTGTTTCCGCAGAACTCGCGATCCGGGATGGGAAGGAGGCCATCGACCTGGGTCACATAGAGAATGCAGCGCGAACCCTGCTCTCCTGAGGGTGTCAGGCCTTGGCCCGTTGCTCCGCGTCCATTCGATGACGAAGCGTTTGGCGGTTGGCTCGGTCGCCTGGCCGCAAGGTATCAGATCAGTGTTGACCAGTTGTGGCAGATTGGCGACCTTGGTGCGTTTCCGGCGTTGACCAATTCTGGCTGGCTGCTATTTCCCCCGATGGACGAGCAGGCACTGTGCCGCCTTGCGATGCTGACTCATATTGGTATGCCAAGGCTCGAGGCACTTCAAACACCTATGGCGTGGGTGTCAGACCGAGATCAGCTCCCATACTGCTTCGACTGCCTGGTTCTGAATCCCGTCGACGCAGCTGTGGCAGCCTCAACTCAAACCAACTGGCCTCCTCGAAAGCCGGGGCGATTCAGGCCGACACGCGCGGTGGAGCCTGCATGCCCCCATGCCCTTCATGTCGCCTGTTTGGAAGCACAATCCATTTCTGCCGCGGGAAGAACGCTCTCGGAGACGCTGCGCAGCTTGTGAAGCAAGGCAACAGAGTCGCGCTCGATTCGCTTACGCAAAACCAGCCGATCAGCCATGCGGGCCACCACACTGGAAAACCGATACTCCAGCGTCCGCACGAAGCGCGTGCCAGTGGCTGTGCCGATGCACTCATACGTGACGAACATCTCAAGACCCCGGTTGCCACGGGCCCGGGTTCGCCAGAGCCGATCCGGAAGACTTTCCACGACTTCCCACTGCAACTTGCCTGCACGGCCGCCGACGTACGCAAAGTGGCTCCCAACCGGCAGCGACCCTCCCTGCCCGGTGACCGCTACGTGGTAAGGATGCCACTCATGCCAACGAAGCGGAGTACTCACGTAGGCCAGTACCTGGCTTGGCGTCCGGGCGATATCAATGGAATGCTGCATCTTGACGGTGGGGACCAGGCTCTCGCTTGCTTCTTCGGGCTCCCAATGAAGGGTTCCATAGATCCAGTCCCACAGTGGAAACACTACGGCGAAGTTCTTGGTCTGCATCAGGTCACGGCGGTGATGCAATTCATGCAACCGCCGCATGTGGCGAATCCACGGCAGGCGACAGATCGGATTCTGCGGCGGGAGGTGCTCGCAGGCATGAAAGATCTCGTAGCTGAGATAACCGCCCAGTAGCGTGGCGGCAAACAGCGCAGCGACGTTCGCATTGACCAGGCCGATGATCGACCAAGCGAGCAGCGCGCCAATGCTGTAGACAACGATCAGCCATGCCGGGAACAGAATCACCCGCCAGTCCTTGGCGAACTCGTAGCGCATCTGGTCATCTGCGAAAAAACTATGATGGTCGCCCGTGTGGCGCTGGTAGAACGCCTTCGCGAATCGCTTCTTGTTGTGCCCGAGACCCTTATGGGTGCGGTACTCGCCCCTGCTGTAGAAAATTAAGGTCGCCGGCACAGTTAGCCACTCCACCGCGCTGACGTGGTCCAACTTGTTCAGCAAGAAGAGGATCAAGGTCACGCCGAAAACAAGAACGAAGCCAGCATGCAGCCAGGGGTTGTAGTAAGGCGAAATGTTCGCCCGGTATTTCTTCCGGAAGGTTTGGGTATCAAAAGACATGATCGGCTCTCAAAGACTGTTGCGCTGTCGGGCTCGCGATACGTGGCCAGTTCCGCCAAGCCCCCGCGGACCTTTCTGACGTCTGGCGCCAGTAGGTCGCTTGGTGTTGTAGTCTATTGGTGCGATCATTTTCATTCCAATGGATATTGATGATGAGAATTATTGATGAATCAGAATTTGCAGCAGATTGATCTCAATCTCCTCTTCGTGTTCGACATGCTGATGCAGGAGCGCAACCTGTCACGCGCGGCCGAGCGACTGCACAAGAGCCAGCCGGCGGTGAGCAATGCTCTCAGTCGTCTGCGCGAGCAACTGGGGCAACCTCTTTTCCGCCGTACCGCTAAGGGACTCGAGCCCACTGCCGGGGCGATGACGCTGCACGTGCCGGTACGGCAAGCCCTGCGCTTGCTGCAGGCAGGGCTTGCCGTTCAAGAGAGTTTTCAGCCGGACACGGAGCGAACCTTCCGACTGTCGATGAATGACTATGGGCAGCTACGGCTGTTACCGAGCCTGATGACCCGGCTGATGGCGCTGGCGCCGCAGGTGAAGCTGCAGGTACTGTCGGACGAAGGTGCCCTGATCCCGCAGCGGCTGGCCAGCGGAGATCTGGACTTGGCGATTGATTACCTGTACTTCGACGACGCCGATTTGCTCTACCAACCGATTCACGAAGAGCGCCTCGCAGTTATCGGCCGACCGGGCCACCCTGCATTCAAGGAAGGCCTCGACAAGACGGCGTATCTGGCCGCACAGCACGTCTCGCTCCTGCCGCGGGCCGGCCGCGGCAGTCCGCTCGAGATCGTCCTGGGCTCGGCCAAAGTGCAGCGCCATGTGCAGTTGCAAGTTCCGCACTACCTGACCATTCCAGCCATCGTCGCCAGCACCGATTTGCTGGGTACCGTGCCCTGGCACTTGGCCAGGCATTTCGTGCACAACTATGGCTTGCAGCTCGCGGATCTTCCTTTCGAAACGCCTGCGGTGCAGGTCAGCTTGATATGGCACCGTCAACAACAACACATGTCTGGTCTGCAATGGCTGAAGGAGCAAATTGCGCAAGTTGCACAGACCGAATCGAGCTGATGTGGCGGGCCTCATTGGGCTGCCTGCGCGATGGATCTTTGAATCCATAGTGGCGCTGCCGGCGCTGTGTCGGGAAATCGGGCGGCGCGTTCGAGCCCTGCAGCCGCACCAATAAAATCAAGGGTTTACAGGGGTTTTCCTGTAAACCCTTGTGCATTTTGCGGTCTATGTAACCGCCATGTAACCCGATTGGATCGCCGCGATCCATCTGGAACCATGTCCTGCCTGCGCCTACAGTTGCTTCGTGCCCCATTTGCCCGTGTGGCACATAGGTCTCGCGCGATAAAATCCTACCCACTGCATCAAAGGGGAACGGGATCGTGTCACAAGCAACAACGCCACAAGAACGCGTCGCTGCCGCAAGGCAGCTTTATGCCGTTTTGAAAGGGCATCTCGATCGTCCAACTTGCACCGGCAGGATGTGCGGAATTCCCTCGTGAGGCGATGGGCCTCGATGGAAAAGCGGACGTCATCGACCGTCAGACCAAGGCTCGCGAAATCATGCGGCTATGGGAAGTCTTGGGACGATCAGGACAGTAATGCATGATGGCAAGGTGTTGCACTTTTGATTTGAGGCCGCCATCTATTATCGAGGTGGCGCAGTACTTTCGCGAATTACTAGGTCAGGCTCGAACTCGGTCTGGATGTTTTTGGCTCCTCCTTCGATCTGCTCAATCAAGTTGCGCGAAGTAAGCTCGCCAATCAGAACGGGATTCGAGTGCACTGTCGTTAGCGCGGGTGTTACCAGTTCCGCCATCTGCCAGTCGCCGAAGCCTGTGACAGAGATGTCGCTCGGAACCGAAAGTCCCAATGTGCGGCACTCCGCGATCGCCGCCACAGCAATGAAGTCATTGATGCATATCAGGGCGGTCGGCTGTTCCCGATGCAACAGCAAGTCCTTGCGCTGCAGGCAGACGCGCACCGCTTGTCGCACAGCAGATGCATCGTAAGGGGTCGGAAAAATGCGGTTATCGGGTAAGGAAATGTCGTTCTCGCTGAGGACGTCTCGGATCCCCAGAAGCCGTTGAGACGATAGAAACTGAGTTTCGAGAGGACCTGGGAGCACTGCAAACTGCCGGTGTCCTTGTTTGACTAAGTAGGTGGTTAGCCTGCGCATAGCCAAGCGGTTGTCATACCCCACCGTCGGATGCATTCCTTCGCGGTCCACGGCCCACATTAGTACATACGGAATAGCGTGCTTGTGTATCAGCGAGAAGACTTCGGGATGATGTTGTGAACCGATTATTGCGATCCCGTCGACTCTACGCTCCAATAGGGCGCGCGCACAGCGCAATTCGGTCTCACTGTCGTCCCGATGGCAAGTCAACAGAACGGTATATCCAAGCCGGTCGAGCTGGGCCTCCAAGGTATCTACTGCTTTGGCGTAAAGTTCATTCATCAGTGTCGGCGCAATTATGCCGACCGATCGCGTGCGCCCCTGACGTAGTTCGCGAGCCGCCGAGAAGGGAACGTAGTTGAGGCTTGCAATAGCGTTCTGCACGCGCTCCAGCGTGTCAGGTCGCAGCCTATCCGGCGATGTCAGTGCACGGGAGACTGTTGCCGAGGAAACGCCGGCGAGGAGGGCGACTTGCTTGACATTCACCATATCGGGTCAGATGTTATCTTCAGCCGGAATGTCGGCCGTCTGCCATCCATTGTAACGATTGGTAGTCGAAAGCAGTTTCCGTCGTCGGGGGGTTCCCGACGACGGATCGACATCCCTGGTGAGGCTAGTCGAGCCGGACCTTTGCTGAATCTGCCACTCGCTTCCACTTCGAAACTTCGGCGCGAAGAAACGCATTGAACGCCTCAGGCGTGCCGCCTGCGATCTGCGCTCCTTGAGCCATCAGCTTGTCGCGGAACTCCGGATCCTGAAGGGCTTTGTTGAACTCGCTGTTCATCTTAGCAATGATGGCCTGTGATGTCCCGCTCGGGACCATGAACCCGCCCCAGGAAACGGCTTCGTAGCCGTTTATCCCGAGCGCTTCATCTACCGTGGGCACATCGGGCAGTGACGGTAATCGAGTCTTGCTCGTGACCGCGAGCGCCCTGAGCTTTCCACTCTTGACTTGCGGCATTCCCGCGAGCGAGGTGGGAAGGGCAACATTGATCTGCTGACCGAGCACGTCTGTGAGCGAAGGCGCGTCTCCCTTATAGGGAACGTGGTTCATCTTGACGCCAGCCATGGTACTAAGGAGTTCCCCGGCCAGATGGCTGCCCGAACCATTGCCGGCGGATCCAAAGGTGATCTGCCCTGGCCTAGCCTTTGCCATCGAGACTAATTGGCGCAGGTCCTTTATTGGCGAATTTGCTGCTGTGACGATAATGAGCGGCACCGTTGTCACTAAGGAATTGCTGATCAATGAGGTTTGCGCTTGATGTTGCACAAGCCAAGGACTTCAGCTTTCGCAATCCGGGAGAGATGGGCCGATTCAAGCCGTCTTTCTCGCGTTTCGCACCTTTCCTGGTCGCGCTTTTGCGCGCTCAGGACGGATTGCTCCCCTCTGAGGACAACAACAGCCTCCTGGCGAACACCAGATTCGCCAAACCAAACAGGCTGAACAACTGCGCCGTGTTCTTGAACAGGCCCTTGTAGCGAACCTTGCGATGATCAAACAGATTCTTGATAACGTGGAACGGATGCTCAACCCGCGACCGAATCTGTGCCTTGACCCGCTCGACGGCGATCAGCAAGTCCTTGACGGCTCCGTCACACATCGCCTTGATCTTGCCGCGCTTGACGGCCACCTGCCACTTCACGGTCTTGCCTTGCATCTCCTCGCGCTTGTCCACGCCCGTGTAGCCCGCGTCGCCAAACGCATGCTCCTCGTGGCCATGCAGCAAGGCATGGGCCTGCGACACGTCCGACTCTTGGCCGCAGTGCCCACCACGCTATGCACCAGCCCAGAGGCCGCATCCACGCCGACATGGGCTTTCATCCCAAAGTGCCAAGCATTGCCTTTCTTGGCCTGGTGCATCTCCGGGTCGCGGCTCTTCTTTTTGTTCTTGGTCGACGGTGGCGCCTCGATGATGGTGGCATCCACAATCGTGCCTTCCTTCATCATCAGTCCCCGCTCGCACAGCATGATGCCGATCTCGTCGAACAGCTTTCGCGTCAGTTCATGCTCGACGAGCAGGCGGCGAAACTTCAGCAGCGTGGTCGCGTCTGGCACCGCCTCGACTGCCAGGTCGATCCCGGCAAACGCCCGCATCGCCATGCTGTCGTACAGCGCGTCTTCCAGTGCCTCGTCCGACAGCCCGTACCACTGCTGGAGGAAGTAAATGCGCAGCATCCGCTCAAGGCCGATCGGCGGCCGGCCACGTTTGCCCTTGGGGTAGTACGGCTCGACCGCCGCAATCAGGCGCGCCCACGGCACCACGCTCTCCATCTCCGACAGGAAGCGCTGGCGGCGCGTCACACGCTTCTTGCCGTGACTTTCCGCTTCCGCAAAACTGATCTGTCGCTTCATCACAGGACCTGAATCATGGACACGCTCATGACAACGCGCTCACCCAATGCCTCGATGACTCGCGCACTGATTTAATCAGACGGTATGGACGCCTCCCCCCGGCAACGGGGCGCCGCTTACCTGCAAGAGTAACTGTAAGGGTCCTCGCTGCCATGGCATCCCTATGCCAAAGTGGAGGTGTCGATTGCAAACGACCCTGATCGGGACGATCCAAAATGAAGCTTACCGTCATCGGCATGGATATTGCCAAGCATGTCTTCCAACTTCATGCGGTGAATGCCAACACTGGTGAAATCGAGCGCATCAAGTTGAAGCGGAGCCAGGTCACCGACTTCCTTGCTCAGCGGGAGCGTTCACTCATTGCCATCGAAGCTTGCGGCAGCGCCCACCATTGGGCACGAGAACTGCAGAAGCTCGGCCACGAAGTGAAGCTCATCTCTGTGCGATCGGTTCGTCCCTTTGTGTTGCGTAATAAAACCGACGCTGCCGATGCCAGAGCTATCTGGACAGCAGTCCAGCAGCCCGAGGCGCGGTTTGTTGCGATCAAGAGCGAGCAGCAACAGACCATTCTGGCGCTGCACCGCATCCGGGCTCAACTGATGAAGTTCCGGATCATGCAGACGAACGCATTGCGCGGCTTACTCTATGAGTTTGGTGAAGTCCTTCCGGAAGGATATCGGGAATTTGCCGAAAAAATTTCTGGTGCGCTTGCCAAGATCGCGAATCGCTTGCCAGCCATACTGATCGACAGCCTACGAGAGCAATGGGCACGCGTGCAGGCAACCGACAAGGAAATCGCTGTGCTGGAACGTCGGCTCAAGGTTGCGCTTTGCGACAATCAGGAATGCCAGAAGATCGCTGAAATTCCTGGCGTGGGGCTGCTAACCGCCACGGCTGCGGTGGCTGCGATCGGCGATGCCAAAACGTTTCGCTCCGGGCGTGAGTTCGCTGCCTGGTTAGGCTTGGTACCGAAACAAACGGGCACCGGTGGTCACGTGCGCCAGCTTGGCATTAGCAAGCGAGGTGACACCTACCTGCGCACCCTACTCATACACGGCGCCAGATCGGTGATCATCAAAGGCGCATGAACCGCCTGGCTCGACGGATTGCTTCAGCGACGTCCTTTCAATGTAGTGGTGGCTGCCGTAGCCAACAAACTCGCCCGGACCATCTGGGCGGTGCTAGCAAGGGATACGAGATACACGGCACCCGCCATGGCTGCATAGCCAGGTGCGTGGCCCGCCTGAACTGACTTCTTCTCAAGGAGCGCAAGCATTGATCGCATGATGGCTAACAGGTTGGACCGGGGCGAGGAAAACCCGATAGGGAATGTGAGCAGCAACGCTCGATGATCAGATGAGGACCTCGCCAGCGAATTCCATATGGGCCAGCAGGCTGAGCGGCCTGCACAAAAGGGCCGGACATAGGCGTGCTGCCTTCACCTGTCGACCACCATGTCAATCGGCTTGCAATCCGGGAGGCGTCCACATAAGGCGATTCCCTAGTGACGGATCGCGCCGCAGCAACTATGACAGTTGTGCATCGCCAGAACACCGGGTTGTCGCGCCATCATCAGTACGAGCACGCTGACAACCAAGGTGGCCGCATTGATCTGGAGTATCGGATGCGGGCTCAAAGTACTGGCTACTGAGCGGCCCCAGATCTCAATGCCTTTACGTTGACCGCCAGCCAAAGCGGCAGTGTCGCAGACACCACGCATCAGAACAGCTTCGAAGATTGATCCTGCCCGGCAACTTTCATGTCGCAGAATCGTCTGCGTAGCTAGGTACGCCTCCGCTACTCCCAAATTAGGGCGTCATCTCCTGGATGCAGCTTGATGCGGGTTTCAACGTGCCTTCCTTCGGCGCGAGTATGCCTGCGGACGGTCCATTCTCGATCGTCTGTTGCGAAGATATTGGCGCCAACATGGGCGTTGCCGTACGGGGCGTTAGTATGCGCAAGTGATCTGCTAATGCGATTTCCAGCGTCCCATTGCCAGTTGCAGCTAGTAGAACGACCACGCCTGGGTTACGGTGAAATGGGAAGCGCTGATCATCCAAGAAATCAGAATCGTGCGTCAGTATGATGCGTCGCGTTTCACAAGCCGTCGCGAAACTGGCCTCGTCGGCGTGTCCAATGAGCGCCATGCTAGGGTAAGCCGCCTACTTTTCCGATGAGCGTAAGGCGTCCGGGCCAGCCCTTGCGCCCGCAGCGCTCGTGCCGCCGTGATGCCGTGATGCCGTGATGCCGGCGGCGGGTGCCCCGACGACTACGATGTGCTCACGGGAAATCATCAGAGATCCTCGTGAACCTCGATTGCAAGCGCCGGACAGATCCCAGCGGCCAAGCGGGCAGATTCGTGTTGATCAGTCGACGGTTCCGCACCCGGGGCGATGAGCGAACTCCCTACGCTGGCCCCATCCCAACAAGCCTTGAGACCATCGCTGCGGCATTCTGAAGTGTTGGAATGATTTCATTCTCGATCCTTTCGGGTGTCGCCTCGGCTGGCGATGTGGAAATCCCGATAGCCAGCTGGCGGTTGCCAACCCGAGCAAGCGGGACTGCAACTGAGATCTGATTGCTCTCTGGATACTCGACCATCGCCCATTCACCGACCCCGAGGGTCAACGCCTGTGTGAGCGCGCTACTTGGAGGCAGGATGCTTCCAACCCGGAGATTCATCACCACGAGGCGACGGCGTTCCGCGAGTGCCATCGCCCTTCCAATAATGATCACCCCGTCGGGGTTCGCTTCACCCAGGTTGGATGTTCCTGCGTACGTGTCAGCCAGTTGCTGGAGCATCTGCTGAACCGAGTCTGTCACTCCCAAACTTTCCAAAGCAGCAAAGCCGATTTCGAAGACTCGGGTAGTCAAGCGCCATTGGTTGCCCTCGCGCGCGACATATCCCTCCTCCTCCAAAGTCAATAGAAAGCGCAGAACGGTCGGGTGCGGCAGGTCTACGGCACGCGACAACTCCGCCAACGTAGGTCGCCCGTTCTCTCGGAAAGCGCGCAGCACCGCTAGACAGCGTTGGATCGATCTATTATTCTTCATTCGTACACCCTGTGTACCGCTAGTTCACCTAGTGAACATCATAAGCCAGGTGCCCTTGAGATGCAACCTGCTTCTTGAGGTCAGGAGACAACGAATGAAACGATGGATATTGGGCTTGAGCGCCGCTGTGGTGGGGTGCTGGGCAGCGACCGGTCAATCTGTTGCGAACGCCAGCGAGTCCTGGCCGAGTCGCCCGATCAAGTGGGTCGTGCCGTATCCGCCGGGCGGCACCACTGACATGCTGGCACGTATCGTCGGTGCCAAGCTCTCTGAACGACTCGGGCAGCCCGTGGTGATCGAGAACAAGCCAGGCGCTGGGGGCGATGTTGGCACGGCCTATGTTGCGAAACAGCCCGCTGATGGATACACCATCGTTATGGGCAATATTGGTCCTATTGCCATCAACCCCACGCTTACTCCCGACGCTCGCTTTTCTCCCACGCGAGATCTCGCGCCGGTGACGCTCCTGGCGGAGGTTCCCAACCTGCTGGTGGTCAACCCGCAACTGCCGGTCAAATCGGTGAAGGAACTCGTTCAGTACGCGAAGCAACAGCCCAATCCCTTGTCGTACGCAACGCCTGGCAACGGAACATCTTTGCACTTGGCGGGTGAACTGTTCGCTTCGACAGCGGGCCTGCGCATGGTTCATGTGCCATACCGCGGTAGCGGCCCCGGCCTGAACGACACGATGGCAGGCCATGTACCGATCATGTTTGACAACATGCCTTCGGCATTGAATCTCGTAAAAGGCGGAAAGGTTCGCGCACTCGCCATCACGAGTGCTGTCCGTTCCCCGTTGCTGCCGGACGTCCCAACGATGACTGAAGCTGGTCTGAGCAACTATCAGATCACTGGTTGGTTCGGCGTCTTGGTACCTGCCGCAACGCCGAAGCCGATCGTCACCCGTTTGGATGCCGAAATTCAAGCTGTACTCAAGATGCCTGACGTCCGCAGCAAGATTGGCGACATCGGCGGAATCATCTCTGGCGCAGGACGAGATGAGTTCGGCCGATTCATCCAGCAGGAGTCGGCGAAATGGCAAAAGCTCATTCGTACCGCGCACATCACCGTGCAGTAGGTCAGTTACTTTAAGGAAGAAGCAATGTTGAACTCGGTTGACAGAATCCTCGTTGCGGTGCGCGACCTCGATCAAGCAGAGCAGAACTACAGGGAAGTACTTGGGGCGCAGTATCTTGATGAGCTTGCAAGCGACCATCTGAATGCCCGTGGCCGTAGCCTGGTAATCGGCGAAAGCACGGTCGAACTTTGGACCCCGCGGGGAGCAGGGGTCGTAAGTGATCATCTTGATAGCTTCGGGGAAGGCCTCTTCTTTGGAGGGGTCTCGACAGCTAGCCTGGCTGAATGCCAGAGGTTCCTTGCCGAGCAAGGTATCCGATTTGCTGAAGCCGACGGCCGTCTCTATTTGAACGCGGGCGGCCTCTATGGCATGCCACTCGTTGTCAGCGAAGCGGCAGCGCGGGTTCGAGCGAATGGTCCTGTGTCGTTTCTGTACGAGCTCACCATGGTTCTCAGCACCGACTGGCGAGAAGTCGCGGATTGCTACGCGCGAAAACTGGGCCTGCAGCGCGACAAGGCAGTAGACATCACGTTCGCGCGATTTGGCTATGAAGGCACGCTGCTGATGTTCGCGCCGGATCGTCTCGATCGCATCGAATTGGCTGAAGCGCATGATCCCGCCTTTGCCATGGGCAGGTTTTCGGGCAAGCGAGGTGACGCACTTTACATGTGCTACATCGAAACGCATGATTTGGCGGACGTAATCAGGCGACTCGAATCGCGCAACGCAAAGTGGACCCGAAGGACCGACACGGGCAAGCCCGAGCAGGACGGCCTCTGGATCCATCCGAGCGCGCTGAATGGCGTCCTACTTGGTGTATCCCGAACCTCGTTGGCGTGGGGATGGTCCGGTAGCCCCGAGAAAGTCGAAGAGATTTCAGAGGTGCAGTCGTGATGCCGGAGATCTTCGATCAGCAATACATCGGGGGATCGTGGCGCCGTGCTTCTGGCACACAGCTCATCGACGTAGAGGACCCGAATACTGGCCTGGTATCGGCCCAAATTCTTCCAGGTACCGAGGAGGACGTCGGTCTCGCCTTGGGTGCCGCGCAGAACGCATTGGCCAGCTGGTCCGCAACATCCGTGTCGGACAAATGCGCAATTCTTAATCGCCTAAAAGACCAACTCACAAATCGGCAGGAGTCGTTGGCCGATGCTATCGCGGCTGAGGTTGGCACGCCCTTGAAGATCTCACGCATCGTTCAAGTCGACTCGCCCATTCGGAACATTGGGAACTTCGTAAAGCTGGCGGAAGGATTTCCATGGCAATCGCGAACGGGCCCATCTGTCATCGTCCGGGAGCCATTCGGCGTCGTGGCATGTATCACGCCATGGAATTTCCCGCTTCATCAGATCATTCTGAAGGTGGTGCCCGCGCTTCTGGCCGGGAACACAGTCGTGCTCAAACCAAGTGAATTGACGCCCCGAACAACGCGCCTTATCTGCGATGCCATCAATGACGCAGGCTTTCCTTCGGGCGTGGTGAACGTTGTGAACGGCTTGGGTGCGGTAGTGGGCGCAGCGTTGGCGCGAGCTGACGGCGTGGACATGGTTAGCTTCACAGGATCCACGGAAGCGGGTCGTGCAGTGTCTTGCTTGGCCGCGTCGACCATTAAGAAGGTGACGCTGGAATTGGGCGGCAAGTCGCCTTCCTTGGTATTGCCGGGTGCGGACCTGACTGTGGCCGTCAAGGGAACGCTCGCTTCCTGCTTCCTCAACAACGGTCAGACTTGCAGCGCGCTGACCAGGTTGATTGTTCACTCGCGTGATGTGTCGGCCGTCGAAGCCCTGGTGAAGCAAGAACTCGCCAAGTTCTCTGTCGGATCCAGCCTCGTCGAAGGCCATCGGATCGGCCCGCTCATTTCTGGCAAGCAGCGTGACCGCGTGCAGGAACTAGCGGAAAAAGGGGTAGCGGAGGGCGCCACGCTCATCGCGTCAGGCCAGGATGTTCCGCCTGCAGGATTCTTCGTCAGCCCGAAGGTGTTTCTCACAGATCAACATAACTATCTGGCCAAGGAAGAGGTGTTTGGCCCCGTGCTCTGCGTGATTCCCTACGACGAAATCGACGACGGCATCCGCATCGCCAACGCAACGGTGTATGGCCTGGCGGCGGCCGTTTGGGGCGATCCTGACCTCGCACTCGACGCCGCTAAGAAGATTCGTGCAGGACAGGTCGATATTAACGGCGCCCGATTCAACCCCGTAGCGCCCTTCGGCGGCTTCAAACAAAGCGGTGTTGGCCGGGAGGCGGGTCACGTCGGTTTGGATGAGTTCCTCGAGTACAAATCTATCCAAATGAACGAGGGATGACGGAATGTCTCTTATGCAGAAACAAGCTCTAGGGAACATTCGCGTATTGGATATGACGCGAGTGCTCGCAGGGCCATGGTGTACCCAGATGCTGGGCGACATGGGAGCCGATGTCATCAAGATTGAGCACCCATCGCGAGGGGATGATACGCGGCAGTGGGGGCCGCCGTATGCGATGACGAGTGAAGCGGAAGTGCTTGAGGATTCCACCTACTTCGCTTCCGCAAATCGGAACAAACGATCGGTTGGCGTGGACATCGCCAACCCAGACGGTGCGGATCTGATCCGTAAGCTCGTTCTTGAGTGCGACATCTTTGTAGAGAACTTTAAGGTTGGTGATCTGGCTCGTCGAGGGCTTGACTACGACAGTCTGAAAAAGATCAATCCGCGCCTGATCTATTGCTCTATCACCGGGTACGGCCAATCCGGGCCGTACGCTGACCGCCCCGGCTACGACTTCGTTTTCCAGGGGGAAAGCGGGCTGATGAGCATAACGGGCGAGCGTGATGACGAGCCTGGTGGTGGGCCACAGAAGGTCGGGATCGCCATTGCTGATCTGACGACGGGACTGTATGCGACGGTCGCGATCCTCGCCGCGTTGAACCACAGGAATGTCACGGGAGAAGGTCAGCACATCGATTTGGCACTGCTCGATTGTCTGGTTGGCTTGTCGTCGAATCAGGGATTGTCGTGCCTGATCAATGGCGCCGAACCGCACCGGTGGGGGAACGCGCATCCGTCTCTCGTACCGTATCAAGTCTTTGATACGGCAGACGGTAAGGTGGTAGTTGCTGTGGGGAACGATTCCCAGTGGCAACGCTTTTGCCAAGCGATCGACGCCAAAGAACTGGCCCGGGATTCGACGTTCTATTCCGCATCCGGACGCATTCGGAATCGAGAGGCGCTAATTGCGCAGGTGTCGTCGGTTCTTGCGGCGCGCCAAACCGAGCATTGGCTTGCCGCGTTCTCCGCAGCGGATATCCCGCACGGTCGTATCAATACCTACAAGGAAGCCTTTGCTCACCCACAGGTCATCCACCGTCAGATGACGATCGACGTGCCGGTTGACAAAGGTATCGGCTCGGTACGGGGCATCGCCAATCCCATCAAATTCAGTAAAACGCCGGTGCACTACGTTCGGGCGCCCGCGAAACTCGGTCAGCACACAGAAGACGTGCTTTCCGACTTGCTAGAACTTTCCGCGGACCACATCGCCGGTCTCGAAGAACGTGGGGTGATTAGTTGCCAAACGTCAAAAAAGACACTTCAGGAGCAATCATGAGCATCCAAGCTAATAATGTCGGAAACGTCCTGGAGATTTGCATTGCGCGTCCAGAAAAGCGCAATGCGATCAGCGCCGCGATGTACCAGGAACTGACCCGTCTTCTGGATGAGGCCAACGCGGACAAGGAATGTGCCGCAGTCATCGTGCATGGTGCGGGCGGACACTTCACTGTCGGTGCCGATATCAATGATTTCCAGACCCGGCGGGGTAATGAAGATTCCCCTGCTGTCACGCTTCTCCGGAAGATGGCCGCGATCGATGTGCCGCTAATCGCAGCAGTCGAGGGACTGGCGATTGGAATCGGCGCCACGATGCTGCAACACGTCGATTTTGCCTACGCATCCCAAGATGCGCGCTTCCGCATGCCGTTCGTATCGCTGGGTCTGTGCCCCGAGGGCGCATCCAGCTACCTGCTCGAATCGCTGGTAGGTGTCCGGAAGGCACGTGAGTGGTTGATGCTTGGAAAGTTCTTTGATGCAGAAGAAGCTTTCGATGCCGGGCTTCTGACGTCGCTGACGCAGGACGGGGAAGCCCTTGCACGGGCGCGCGAAACGGCTGCCGAACTGGCAAAGCTTCCCAAGGCTTCGGTACGCGCGACAAAGCGGATGTTGAACCACGAGAATCGTGCCGCTGTGGGTTCTGCGCTCGACCTGGAAGTGAAGATGTTCGCCGAACTCTTGAATACCGAAGCCACTCAGGAAATCTTCAAATCCTTCCTGAACAAGAAGCGTTAAGAACGCCATGGCCGAGTTGATAAAAATCGAATCAGAAAATTTCGTCCGGGTCATTACGATGAATCGGCCGGATAAGAGAAACGCGCTGAACTCGGAAATGTGCGACGCGTTGCACGACGCGTGGCAAGACTTCGCGGGCTCAGAGGATCGCGTTGCCCTGCTACGTGCAGAGGGGTCGGTGTTTACGGCAGGCCTCGACACGGACGATCCACCGGATTCCTTTTGGCATGCCATTCCCAATGTCGCATTTGACATTGGAAAGCCGGTTATTGCAGCGGTTAATGGCCCCGTGATAGCGGCGGGCGTATCGATGCTTGCATTCTGCGATCTTTGTGTAGCGACTTCGGCAACGACCTTCGTCTATCCCGAAGGTCGCCTAGGCATGGCAGCCGGCTTGATTAGCTCGCTGGTCGGTCGGATTCCCCACAAGATCGCGATGGAGCTCATGTTGACCGGGCGCCCGGTATCCGCCCAACGGGCCTATGAAGTCGGATTCGTAAACGAACTCTGTGAACCAGGAAGCGAAACAGAGGCAGCTCTAGTGACAGCGCGTCAGATTGCGAGCGCAGCGCCGCTGGTACTGCGTTTCCTCAAACAGGCGGCGAGACACTCGATTCCGGTAGGACTGGTTGAGGCAGGCTATAGCGCCCAGTACCAAGCTCAGATGCTGGCCAGGAGTGAAGACGCCCGGGAAGGGGCGTTGGCGGCCAAGGAGCGTCGCGCTCCCGTTTTCGTGGGCCGCTAGGACTAACTAACACAGTAGGGGACTGAGAAATGGATCTGAATTTCACAGAAGAAGAGCAGGAATTTAGAAAAGAGGTACATGCGTGGATCGACGCCCATTTGCCGAAGGAGATCTCGCACAAGGTGCACAACGGACTGCAGCTATCCCGCACCGATATGCAGCGTTGGCACCAAATTCTGGGGAAAAAGGGTTGGCTGACGTATAAGTGGCCAGTCGAGTTCGGCGGCACGGGCTGGACACCAGTGCAGCGGCACATATTCGAGGAAGAGTGCGCGTTGGCAGGAGCACCGCGACTCGTGCCCTATGGGCCTGTCATGGTGGCACCAGTCATCATGGCATTTGGTAACGCTGAGCAACAGGCGCGCTTCTTGCCCGGCATTGCGACGGGCGATGTTTGGTGGAGCCAGGGTTACAGCGAGCCGGGATCGGGTTCCGACCTGGCTTCGCTCAAGACACGAGCGGAGCGAAAGGGAGACAAGTACATAGTCAATGGTCAAAAGATCTGGACCACGTTGGCTCAGTACGGGGAGTGGATTTTCTGTCTCGTCCGGACCAATACAGAAGGGAAGCCGCAGGCAGGGATCAGTTTCCTGCTCATTGACATGCGTTCGCCTGGCGTCACGGTTCGGCCCATTAAGCTGCTGGACGGCGAGTGCGAGGTCAATGAGGTCTGGTTCGACAATGTTGAGGTCCCCGTTGAGAACCTGATTGGCGAAGAAAATAAGGGCTGGACCTATGCCAAACACCTTCTCAGTCACGAACGCTCGAACATTGCAGAAGTCGGGCGTGCCAAGCGTGAGCTCCGACGCCTGAAGCGAATCGCGGCTGCAGAAGGCATGATGGACGACCCTCGTTTCAAAGACGAGGTTTCGAAGCTCGAGGTAGATATTATCGCGCTCGAAATGCTGGTTCTTCGCGTTATCTCGGCAGAAAAATCCGGGAAGAATCCATTGGATATCGCAGGCCTACTGAAAATCCGAGGCAGTGAGATTCAACAGCGCTACAGTGAATTGATGATGCTGGCTGCAGGTCCCTATAGCCTCCCATTTATTCAAGACGCTATGTTGACGGAGTGGGATGGCGAGTTCCCAGGTGGAGAGCGACGGAACGCTCCGCTTGCCGCGACATATTTTAATCTGCGGAAAACCACTATCTACGGTGGCTCCAATGAAGTGCAGCGTAACATTGTTTCGCAAGTGGTCCTCGGATAAAGGAGTAGAGCATGGATTTCGAATTCACTGACGACCAGGACCAACTGCGAGATGCAGTAAGAAAGTGGGTAAAGCGTAGCTATACGTTTGAGCACCGTCGCAGTTCCGAGAGCAGCGGCGGATTTTCCGCGGACGCGTATTCGGAGCTTGCGGAGCTTGGGCTGACTGGACTTTACGTCCCAGAAGAGTATGGCGGCGTCGGTATGGGGCCGGTCGACGTTATGGTGGTTATGGAGGAACTGGGGCGGGGCATCGTACTCGAACCGCTGGCGCAAGTTCTACTTGCGGGTGCAGTGCTGTCGAACTACGCCGAAGCAAGCGTACGCGCGGCGTGGCTGCCTACGATTGCTTCTGGAGAAAGTCTGGTCGTACTGGCCCAGCAGGAGCGCGCGAATCGTTATCGCATCGATACGTGCGAGACGCGAGCAGTCGAGACGGCGGAAGGTTGGGAGCTTACTGGGAGTAAGAGCCTCGTGCCGGTTGGCGATCATGCTGCTGCGTACATTGTACCCGCCATGATTGCTGACACTCTCGGAGCGTTCCTTGTGGAGCGCTCCGCCCCAGGTGTATTGGTACACCCTTATCAAACTGTCGACGGCTCGCGCGCCGCGGAGCTGACGTTGTCGAAGGCGCCGGGCACGCTAGTCACCCGCGAAGGCCAGGATTGCCTGTCGTATGCCGTGGATCTTGGCATTGCAATGACGTGTGCAGAGGCCGTGGGCGTGATGGACGTAACCCTGGAGGCTCTGGTGGAGTACATGAAGACGCGCAAGCAGTTCGGCGTCGCTATCGCGAGCTTCCAAGCGTTGCGTCACCGCGTCGCAGATATGAAGATGAGTCTAGAGCTCGCGAGGTCTATGAGCTACTACGCCTCGCTCAACGTCAACGCGCCGGCGAACCAGAGACGTCGCGCCATGGCACAAGCGAAATATCAGTTGGGCGGGTCGATGCGATTCGTCGGCCAGCAGGCCGTGCAATTGCACGGTGGGATTGGAATGACGGATGAGTATATCGTCAGCCACTATTTTAGACGCCTTACCCAAATGGAATCGGTGTTCGGAGATACGCTGCATCATCTGGCGCAGATGTCGGACTCCATGCATCCCGAGCTTGACAAGGCTGCCTAAGGCGCCGCGAAGAGTAAGTGCTCGATGAATTGCGATGGCGGGTGACCCTCATCGTTTCCGGCAGCGCGGTGGTACATCCTCGCGCTGCTCATAGTATCGGACCGGGATAGTAGCGTAATTGATGCAGACGCAACTTCAGTCACGAAGCCAAGTCGGGATCCATGATATTTTTCTTCCAATTCCAATGAAAGTGACTTCGTTGAGTGGCGAGCAGATAATCAGCCGACAAGGCTATTCACGCGTAATTAAAGAGGGGAAGTTCGTGAAGCTCCCCGCTTTTTCTCCTGCGAGTCTGTTCTTGGGCGGCTCTATTTTTAAGAGCTCGCATTGCAGCTTCGATCTGGATGTAACTAGTTATTCTGTGGTGCGTGATCAACCAATGCACGATCTGTGGGATTCCAGGCCGCTTTGGGAGGCAATTTCATTGTCGGTGTTTATGAATCCAAAGGAAGCTTGGAATATTGCAGATATAGCGGATAGTTTGCAGACAACATCCTCGAGAGTCAGGCGGACCCTCTTCAGCCAGGGCAATTGCTTCACGGAAATATGTAACACGCAGCGGCTTATGCGTTCGCTGTTCGAATTGGCAGGACTGGAAAGATCTATACCGGATATTTCGAACAGAATTGGGTGGAGCCAATCCTATGACTTTGAGTCATCTTTCTATAATAGATTTAAAGTTTCGGCAGATGTTATTTGCGGAATGAAATTTTATGCCCGCTAGGCGATCTATTTAGAGGAGCTCTACTGAACGTTTGCCAGCCATCAACCGCTTCGAAAGAGATGGGCGGCCGTTGGGCAGGCCGCCCTCTTTTGCGATGGAAGTACCATCCGCCCCAGCCTCGCGCGCGCAGGCTGCTCGTGCCGCCGTGATGCCGGCGGCCGTTGCCCCGATGACTACGATTTGCTTAGCAGGCCGCTGAAATACCTCCAACGGAAGTCAGCGCGAGGACTGGCTGAAGCGTTGGTTTGAGGACCCCATCCAACCCCACATTCATGCGCGGCGCAGACACCTTCACCGAGAGTTTGTTCACGATGCGGAGGCTGGAGGATTTCGTGCCGAAGTCCCATCCGCTGCGCTCGATCCGCACCATGGCCAATCAGGCGCTGGTGAAGATGGACCGGTTGTTCGCGCAGATGTACGAGGCCGATATCAAGGGCGGCCGGCCAAGCATCGCGCCGGAGAAGTTGCTGCGGGCCATGCTGCTGCAGGTGCTGTACAGCATTCGCTCCGAGCGCCAACTCATGGAGCAGACGCAGTACAACCTGCTGTTTCGCTGGTTCATCGGGCTGTCGATGGACGACCCAGTTTGGGTGCCCACGGTCTTCACCAAGAACCGCGAACGGCTGATCAAACATGATGCAGTGATCCAGTTCTTCAACGAGGTGTTGGCCATCGCGCAGAAGAAGAACTGGCTGTCGGGTGAGCACTTCAGCGTAGACGGCACGTTGGTTCAGGCGTGGGCAGGCCACAAGAGTTTCGTGCGCAAGGATGGCGGCGACCAAGACGATAACGACGGCGGCAACTTCAAGGGGCGCAAGCGCAGCAACGAGACGCACGAGTCCAAGACCGATCCCGATGCCAAGCTGTACCGCAAGGGCAAGACAGCCAGCGAGCTGCGCTACATGGGTCATACCCTGAGCGACAACCGCCACGGCCTGGTGGTGAGCGCCATGGTGACCAATGCGGACGGACACGCCGAGCGCGAGGCCGCAAAGGTAATGCTCAACGATGCCAGGCAGGTGGTTGAGGACCTGAACGTGGAAGTAACCGTCGGCGCGGACAAGGGATACGACGCGCAGGAGTTCATTCAGGCCTGCCTGGAAATGAAGGTGACGCCCCACGTGGCGCAGAACACCTCGGGGCGGCGCTCGGCCGTTCCTGATGCCATTGCCAGCAGCGCCGGTTATGCGGTCTCGCAACAGAAGCGCAAGCTGATCGAACAGGGCTTTGGCTGGGTCAAGACCGTGGGGCGCATGCGTCAGGTGATGGTGCGCGGCCTGAAGAAGGTCGACCAGATGTTTGTGCTGAGCATGGCCGCCTACAACCTCGTGCGCATGCGCTCGCTGGGACAAATCCGTCCGCAGTTGCAGTAATCGCGGTAATGAGGCCGGAAATGGGCGTCAAAACGCAGGAAAAGTCGATGCAGGGAGGTCCGACTTCCGGATTGTGAGAAATAGCGAACCTACCAGCCTTGAGGCGAAGTACTCATCGCTTGCGCGATGAGTACTTCAGCAGCCTGTTAGGGGAATCATCAGAGAGCCTCGTGAATCTCGATTGCCAACGCCGGACAGATCCCAGCAGCCAAGCGTGCAGATTTTGTATTGATCGGCCGACGGATCGGCATTCAAAAGAATGACGATTCCGTCATCCTTTTGGTCGAACAGATCCGGCGCATTGACGACGCATTGGCCGGAACCGCAGCATTTTTCGGGATAGATTGTGATTTTCATCGTGATTCGCCGTAGTGGATTTACCAGCTAACGGGCAGTGCCCTAACACCATACATGAGCGAATCGCTCTTGAACGCGAGGCTCTCGATGGGCACGGCCAGCCGAAGATTCGGCAGGCGCTTCAGTAGGGCGGTGAACATGATCTGCATTTCGACTCTGGCGAGAACTTGTCCCATGCACTGATGCGGGCCGTATCCGAATGCGATCTGTGTCCGGGCATCACGGCGGAGGTCAAAGACGTGGGGATCTTTGAACTGCTCCTGGTCGCGATTTGCGGAAATACTAAGCACGACAACGGGATCACCGGCTCGGATCAATTGCCCATTCACGACAACGTCCTCCAGTGCGACACGTCGCGTCCCGGACTGTATGACATCCAGGAAGCGTAGCATCTCCTCCACCGCGTTTGGAACGAGGCTTGGATTCTGGCGAAGCTCTTCCCAGATGTCCGGCCTCTGAAGTAGGAAGAGCACCCCCATCGACGTCGTATTTGCCGTCGTCTCGTGCCCGGCAATCAGCAGAAGCCTTCCAAGCGAGACCACGTCTGTTTCAGTGATATCGCCCTTCCGTACATGATTAACGATAAGGCGACTGAGGATGTCCTCCCCGGGGCTTTCGGATCTCTTCGCCACCAGTTCACGCAGGTATTCGCACAACGCTTGATTCGCGGCGCTAGCCTCTTCCCTCGTCGCGGTGCTCGACGTCATGATCATCGCCTGTTCTTGGAAGAAGTCGTGATCGTCGTATGGAACACCAAGCAACTCTGAGATAGCCAATGCTGGTGTCGCCAATGTAAAGGCGCTAACCAGGTCAGAAGGCTGCGGCCCCATCGCAAAATCTTCCAAGAGCTTGTCCACGATGGCCTGAAGTCGCGGCCGCAGATTCTCGATCTTTCGGATCGTGAATTCGCCGGTCAGCATCCGCCGTTGCTCTGAATGCTTGGGTTCATCCAGGGTAATGAAGGTCCGGTTACTACTCCGAACAACCTTTACTGCGGCGCTGGAAGAGGGAAATCCCGGATGTGAGACGTCGGAGCTAAAGCGAGAGTCCGACAAGACAGCGCGAACATCGTCATAACGCGTGACAAGCCAAGCGATCTTTCCGTCCCAAAGCTTACCTTGTGCCAATTCGCCCTTCTGTTGCATCTGGAAGAACACCGGCGGCGGCGCCAAGGGATCTACGCGCTTAGGGGGGAAATCTGGGATTCCGCCGCTGTCGCCCTCAGCGTGAAAAGGACACGCTGATTTCGGCTCGTTCGCAGCCGCATCAAAAGGACAGCGCCCTTCTACCGCGGAAGATGGGTTGGAGGAAGGGGTGGGAGCAGGCGACTCCGTCATGGAAATATCTCCGAGGGCGATTGGTGGCTAATGTTAGGTAGCCTACCTATGTGGCGCAAAGGGGGTTTACCCTCAACAACAGAATCGAAGGTCGACCCGTAGACATCAGAAGAAAGCGGAGAACCCATATGTGGCGATATGCCCGCCGACGTTGGAGTGCTTGCCCGCCCGCAACACCATCGCCATGGCATTCCAGCGCGCCATGGCGGCCAGTCGGCGCTCGATCGAGGTGTCGCCTGGGTACGGCTGCTCGCCCGATTCGGCAATCGTATTGACGTAGGGCGTCGTGATTGCGCCATGGAAATCCCCGTGTCGGGCCGCGTCCGATTCATGCAGGCGGCCGATCAGGTAGTGGGCGCGTTCGCGGCCTTCCACTTCGGTCACGGCGGCCAGGGCCTCAATCCATTCCTGGGTTTCCTGCGGGTCCACATCCAGCGGCAATACGTGTAGCGGCAACACCGGGGCATTCATCTCTGTCTCCATGGGATTGACGGGGCTTCGGTTCGCATCAGGCCCGGTCGGATAGGCGTGGCCATTGCGCTTCAAATGAATTGCAGTTGCAATCGTCTGGGCATTGTGAGCGCTCTGCGGCATAATTGCAACTGCAACTATTGGAGATACCATGTCGACTGAGAAGCCGGATTTGTGGTTTTCGTTTGTACGGTCGCACCGGGCCTTGATACGTGAGGTGGATCGGCGTCTTGCCGAGGCTGGACTGCCAGTCTACGCGTGGTACGACGTGCTGTGGGGGATTGAAAGCGGGCCGGAGGAAAGCCGCCGGATGCATGAGCTGGCCGATGTGCTTGCCATCGAGCGGTACAACCTGACTCGCCTGATTGACCGGCTGGAGCGTGAAGAACTGGTGACCCGTATCCGGTCAGAGGAAGACGGCCGCGCCGCGTTCGTGTCCGTCACACGGCAAGGTAAGGCCTTGCGCAAGAAGATGTGGGGCATCTACGAGGCGGCGGTCAAAGAACTGTTTCTGGCCGAGTTCCGGCCGGAAGACATCGGGCGATTTTCTCGTGCGCTGGATGCGGCGGCAGCCAAAGCGGGGTGGCCGAAATAGGTTCGAACTCCCTTTTCGTGCGGTGACGCTTCTGGCTCGCGCCGGAGGGGACGAATGTGTCCGCTTTTTGGGACACGTTCGACTTAGTTGGCAACGGCGGTACCCTGACGCCTCAATCAAAGGTCAGTGGCATGACCGGCGCTTACCGACCCACCCTAAGCGGACATCAGGATGGAGCAGAGACTGATATCCATTAGGCGCCCCGCATGACTGAAGAATTCCCTCAGAACGTTGTCTGCAGCGCTTCATTTAATAGCTGGACAACGTATGCTTCGACCGCTTTGTGCCCGGTGAGGGCCTAGCTAGAGCGACGGCTGAGTTCCGTCCGTAGCGACAAAACGTAGTTTGGCTCACCAACTATCGGGGCGGCGCCGTACTTTCGCGAACTACAAGGTCAGGCTCGAACTCGGTCTGATTGCGTTTGGACCCGCCTTCAATCTGATCAACCAGGTTACGAGAAGTAAGTTCGCCAATCAGAACGGGATTCGAGTGTACGGTCGTGAGTGCGGGCGTCATCAGTTCCGCCATCTGCCAGTCGCCGAAGCCTGAAACTGAGATGTCGCTCGGAACCGATAGTCCCAATGTGCGGCACTCCGCGATCGCTGCCACAGCAACGAAGTCATTGATGCATATCAGGGCAGTCGGCTGTTCCTGATGCGGCAGCGAGTCATTACGCTCGAGACAGGTCCGAACCGCTTGCCGGACGGCAGATGCTTCGTACGGTGTCGGGAGAATGCGGTCGTCGGGTATCGAAATGCCGTTCTCACTGAGGACGTCTTGGATGCCCAGAAGTCGTTGAGAGGAGAGAAATTGAGTCTCTAGTGGCCCTGGGAGGACGGCAAACTTTCGATGTCCCTGTTTGACCAAATAGCTCGTCAACCTGCGCATCGCCAAGCGATTGTCATATCCCACCGTGGGATGCATACCCTCACGATCGACGGCCCACATTAGGACATACGGAATGGCATGCTTGTGGATTAGCGAGAAGACGTCAGGGTGATGCTGTGACCCGATAATGGCGATTCCGTCGACTCTGCGCTCCAAAAGCGCGCGCGCGCAGCGTAGTTCTGTCTCACTGTCGTCCCGGTGGCACGTCAATAAAACGGTGTATCCGAGCCGATCGAGCTGCGCCTCTAAGGTATCGACCGCTTTCGCGTAAAGCTCGTTCATCAGTGTCGGCGCAATGATGCCGACCGATCGCGTGCGCCCTTGACGCAGGTCCCGAGCCGAGGAAGACGGGACGTAGTTGAGGCTTGCGATGGCGTTCTGCACGCGCTCCAGCGTGTCAGGTCGCAGCCGATCCGGCGATGTCAGTGCACGGGAGACTGTTGCCGAGGAAACGCCGGCGAGGAGGGCGACTTGCTTGACATTCACCATATCGGATCAGCGGTTATCTTCAGCCTGGGATATCGGCCGACTGCCGTCATTGTAACGACCTTGGTAGTCCACAGGCAGTTTCCGTCGTCGGGGGGTATCCCGACGACGGACCGGCATTCCCGGTGAGGGCTAGTCGAGCCGGACCTTTGCTGAATCAGCCACGCGCTTCCATTTCGTAACTTCGGTGCGCAGAAACGCATCGAATGCTTCCGGGGTGCCGCCTGCGATCTGCGCGCCTTGAGCCATCAGCTTGTCGCGGACCTCCGGATCCTGAAGGGCTTTGTTGAACTGGCTGTTCATCTTAGCAACGATGGCTGGTGAGGTCCCGGTCGGCACCATAAATCCACCCCAAGAAACGGCTTCGTATCCGCTTATCCCGAGCGCTTCATCTACCGTCGGCACATCGGGCAGTGCCGGCAATCGAGTCTTGCTCGTGACCGCAAGAGCCCTGAGTTTTCCACTCTTGACATGTGGCATTCCAGCAAGCGCGGTGGGAAGGGCAACATTGATCTGCTGACCGAGCACGTCTGTGAGCGAAGGCGCGTCTCCCTTATAGGGAACGTGGTTCATCTTGACGCCAGCCATGGTACTAAGGAGTTCCCCGGCCAGATGGCTGCCCGAACCGTTGCCTGCAGATCCAAAGGTAATCTGTCCTGGCTTGGCCTTTGCTAATGAGACCAGTTGGCGCAGGTCCTTCACCGGCGAATTTGCTGCCGTGACGATAATGAGCGGCACCTTTGTCACCAAGACAACTGGCGTAAAGTCTTTCAGCGTGTCATAAGGAAGTCTCCCGTATACGGCCGGGTTGATGGCATTCGGCCCAAGGTTGGCCATCAGCACGGTGTAGCCGTCAGGCTGCGCCTTCGCAACGGCTTCATTAGCGATGATGCCGTTTGCGCCAGGCCGGTTCTCCACAACAACAGACTCTCCCCATGCCTGGCTAAGCTTAGCGCTTAGGAGCCTGGCGGTCACGTCTGAGGCGCCGCCAGGGGGATAGGGAAGAACGACCCGAATCGGCTGGACCGGCCATTCCTTAGCGTGGGCGGCGGCCAGACCGATGGTCAGTGTCACTCCGCAAACGGCTAATGCCCCCGCAATTCGTAGCAATCGATGCATGTCTGTCTCCTTTGAACGTGATCTTTATGGTGATCACTGTGGTCGGGCGGATTACACGTCAGATCGTCCCATCGCGGCGCATTGCCTCAATTTGCTCCACAGACTTCCCGAGCTCATTTTTCAGGATGGTTTCAGTGTGTTCGCCCAGCGCTGGGGGCGCGCGAAGGTAGTCGATACTGCTGCGAGAGAACTTGATAGGGTTCGCAACCTGGGGCGCGCTTGCACCGCTGCTGTGGGGCAAAGAGAAAACCATTTCACGCGCCCGGATATGGGGATCCTCCAGTGCTTCTGGAATGCTCTGGATCGGGCCACAAGGTACGCCGACCGATTCCAGCAGTTTGAGCCACGTGTCTCTCTCTTCTTCTTCAAAGCGAGCCGAGAGCACCTCCACAAGACTTTCACGGTTCTTTAGACGATCCGCATTGCGTCGATAGCGGTCATCATCCGGAAGATTGATTAAACCCAGCGCTTCGCACATGGCTCGGAACTGCCGGTCATTACCGACTGCTACGATCAGAGAGCCATCGCTTGCAGGGAATGACTGATAGGGTGCGAGATTGGGGTGCGCGTTGCCCCAACGACGCGGGTGGCTCCCGCCCACCAAATAGTTCGAGGCCTGGTTTGCCAGCCACGCCACCTGCGTATCCAGCAGGCTCATATCGACGTACTGCCCGCGGCCACTGCCGACTCGCTCAAATAGCGCGCTGACAATTGCAACGCTTGCATACATGCCAGTCATCAAGTCCGATATGGGCACCCCGCATTTTTGCGGGCCGCCACCGGGGACGCCGTCGCGCTCGCCTGTGATGCTCATCAGCCCGCCCATGGCTTGCACCACGAAATCGTATCCAGCCCGCTTGCGGTATGGGCCCGTCTGCCCGAAGCCGGTGATGGAGCAGTAGACGAGCCGAGGATTGATCTCACTCAGGGTCTTGAAGTCCAACCCGTAACGTTGCATATCGCCGAACTTGTAGTTCTCAACGAAGACGTCGCAATCTTTGACTAGCTCGTGCAGCAAATCCTGACCGACCTTGCTGCTGACATCCAGAGTGATCGAACGCTTCCCGCGATTGGCGCAAAGGAAGTACGCCGACTCTTCCGTCGTCGTGCCATCCTCACGAGTAAGGAAAGGCGGGCCCCAAGCTCGCGTGTCATCGCCGGTGCCGGGACGCTCAACCTTCATCACGTCAGCGCCCAGGTCGGACAATAGTTGCGTGCTCCAGGGTCCAGCAAGGATCCGGCTCAAGTCTAGGACCTTGATACCTGCAAGGGGGCCTGCCATATCTCCTACTCCTCTTTTTTGAGTTTCTAACTAATTAGCTCGGGTCGAACAGCACGCCAGGGTTCAAGACCTGGTGCGGATCAAAGGCCTGCTTGGCGGCCTTTAGCGCGGTGCAGAACAGCTCCGGCCGTTCCTTGTCGTACCAAGGGCGATGGTCCCGACCAAGCGCATGGTGGTGGGTCACCGTACCGCCTGCGTCCACCATGGCTTGCTCTCCAATGCGTTTGATCGCTTGGAACTGCTCGGGCAATCGAGCCTTATCGCCATAGGCAAACCACGTGAAATATGGCGCAGGGCCATCAGGGTAGAGGTGGGTAAAGCGGCAAGTCACCGAACCCGGGCGGCCGGTAACTTCGCGAATGGCCCGATGCGTTTCTGCCTTGACGTGCGCGTGAAGAGCGGCGAACTTGTCCCACGTGCACGCGGTTTCCATGGTCTCGCGCATGACGCCGCGAGCAATGGCGTACTCGCGCAGGTATGGGCCGCGCAGGAACTTGTTTCGCCAGCTCGATGTCGCAGCGTCCGCACCACCTTGGTTTCCGCTGACCGGATCATCGTCCCATTCGCCGCCGCACTCCGCGCAAATTTCCAGTGCTCGCTTCAGGCGTGCCTCGACCGGGTGGTCGGCGGACTCGAATCCCAGCACGAGAATGTCATAGCTGCCGTCGCTCGAACCCGTGTACAAGGCTTCTTCGCGTTCCACAAGGCGGGCATTGGCAGGGTTCAGTCCAGATTGAGACAGTACCCGTGTGGCCTCGACAGCGCGCGCATAGTCACGGAAACGTACGGTCACCTGCTTGCGGAAGACCGGCCGGCGGTGAAGCTTGACCCACGCCTCGGTAATGATGCCCAGTGCGCCTTCGGAGCCGAGGAAAAGTCGATCCGGATTGGGTCCCGAACCCGATACCGGGAAACGTCGGGATTCAATGGCACCCTGGGGCGTTACCACTCGCATGCTCTCGACGTGGTCGTCGATCTGAGTGAACGCGGTCGCAAAGTGGCCTGCTGCTCGCGTTGCGATCCAACCCCCCAGTGACGAGAACTCCCACGCTTGCAGGAAGAATCGCATGGTCAGGCCGGTGGGCTTGAGCTGTCGTTCCAGCTCCGGGCCAAGGACGCCCGCTTGAATGCGCGCGGCCTGCGATGTTTGGTCTACCTCCAGCACTTTGTTGAAGTGCTTCATGTCGATGGACACCACGCCACGGTAACGATCGTGCTCGGGCGGATTCACGCCGGCCACGACGCTGGTGCCGCCGCCGTACGGAACTGCAGCAACGTTCTGGCGCCCGCACCAGTCGAACAGGTCCACGATGTCCTGCTCAGTGCGCGGGTAGGCGATGACGTCCGGCGGGTTGGAAAATTCCCGGCGCATTGCGCGCGCAACATCCATGGTGCCCGCGCCGTAGGTGTGATACAGGCGGTCGTAATGATCGCTTGTGCAGATTTCGCGAAGCGACGCGGGCAGCTGTACGCGAGGTTTGCGCAGCGAAATTTCTTCGGGCGTCGGAAAAGGTGTCGCTTCGAAGTGCTCGACACCCAGCAAGCGTGTCCACGCTGCCTCGAACTCCCGGATTTCGTCCGGCGTGACGGTGTCACCCTCATAGCCCCACCCGTAAAACTTACGACGACGTTCCTGCATTGTTGCCTCCTGTGTGATGTGGTAATCGATTACATACGTTACGGTAACCTGCGTCAGAGACTGTAAATAACCAATGCCAGTACGGTGATGAGGCGAAAACAGCACTGCGTGCAATCGATTACATAAGTTTAGATTGGTGCGGCATAATGTCAAGCAGTTAACGCAGTCGCGGCCATGGGTTGGAGCAGGAGTCGACGAAGAGGTCGGATCGCTAAGAGACCTTCCCGCGGCGAGGTCACTGTGGGTTGGAGAGCGACTTACTTGGTGGTCTTCCCTTGCAGGGCGTCAGGTACGTCCTTGCCTGAGGACCCAGTGAGTCGATCCTGAGCAAGCAATCTGGGGGCGCTTGCTCGTTGCAGCGTTGGCATGGTGCTCGAGCGACAGAGCAGCAAGAAGTGTGGCCGCTCCCTAGGCCTCAAGCGATGACATGCGGCATATCCGCCCTGGGTAGCCCACCAAACGGAGAGAAGATATGGCCCTGCAACACATCCCGCCCATTCAATGTCTTGTCACCTTCGAGACGGTTGCAAGGCTTCGGAGCGCCACACGTGCCGCCGACGAGTTGTGTGTAACAACCAGCGCCGTGAGTCATCGAATCCGCCAGCTTGAATCTCACCTCGGTGTTGAACTCTTCGGGCGGAGTGACTTCACGCTTTCTGCACATGGTGCAGCGTACCTGGCGAATGTCCGAAGCGGCCTCGCTGCGCTACAGCAGATGCCGGTCAAAAATGGAAAAGCCTCTTCCACGCGACTGCGGGTCGCGGTGACCCCAACTTTCTCCAGGCAGTTCCTGATGCCCAAACTGGAACTGTTCCGCAACAAGTATCCGGACATCGACCTTATCTTGCAGGTCTCCATCCCATTCCTGGACGTCACAGCCGAGCCATCCGATTTGGAAATCCGGTACGGCGCGGGCGGATATGCGGACGTCGATCATCGCGTCGTTCTCTCGGAGGAGGTGGCGCCGGCTTGCAGCCCTACCTATCTCAACGAGTTCGGCCCCTTCGAAGGCTTCGAAATGGCGGGTGAAATCGACCAGGCGCGTCTGATACGTAGCCCGCTTGAGCCTTGGACGACATGGTTCTCCGCATGTGGATTGACGAGAACGGAGCCGCATGTGGGCGCTCAATTCAACGATCTAGGGCTTCTCTATGACGCAGCCGCGTGCGGGTTCGGCGTGGCACTAGTGAGGACCCGTATGGCGCAGTCATGGCTAGAGGGGGGGCGACTCATCCGCATATCGGATCGATCCGTGCCTTCACAGATGGCGCACTACTTATGCTGGGAACCTGGGGCCCTGGAGAGATGGGAGTGCGCCGCCTTTATGGAGTGGCTCACCGACTCGCTAAGTTGAGCGGCCCAAACACGGCAATCAAGTTTTCTGCAACTCAACCGCAAATAACTCTCAACCTGCTATATCGCGTGATTGTCTACAGTCAAGTCATGGCGTCTCGTCGACGCCTTTGACAGAAGTGTATTAGAACCTCCCCACACAATGCATCGCATTCATCGCTCAACGTTTGAGCCTCAGCGCCCGGAAGCAACGCTCCGCCTTGGAGCTGCAGCATCCGTCCAGGCTGATTGCGCGGTTCGCCGGCTCGCTACGGTCGCGCCGTCGCTCCGCACTGATTATCCAATAGACCGGCACAGCACGACGCAGCTTCATCGCACCAGGAGGGCAAAGTCATGAATGCGACGCGTGACGGCTGGTTGGCACATCCTACTGACGCTGAGCGGAGGGAAGCCCGGCGTGCGGAAGTGGTTTCCGCGCTAGAAGGCGTGCTGCCTAGGGACCTTATCCTGTCGCAGCGCGAGGACACCCAGCCATTTGAATGCGATGGCCTTACGGCCTATCGGGCGCAGCCGCTCGTCGTGGTGCTTCCCGAAACAGAAGAGCAGGTTGTTGCCATTCTGCGAACGTGCAAGACGCTCGGTGCGCCCGTCGTGGCTCGGGGCGCAGGCACGGGATTGTCAGGCGGTGCGCTCCCACATGAGATGGGCGTGCTCCTTTCGCTCGCTCGTTTTAACCGGATCGTCAGGGTAGATCCTGTGAGTTGTACCGCAGTGGTCCAATGCGGTGTACGCAACGCCGCAATCAGTGAGGCAGCCGCTACGTATGGGCTGTACTACGCCCCCGATCCGTCCAGCCAGATTGCCTGCACGATCGGTGGAAACGTGGCCGAGAATTCCGGAGGCGTCCATTGCCTCAAGTACGGACTCACGTTGCAGAACGTAATGAAAGTACGGGGATACACCATTCAGGGCGAGGCGATAGAGTTTGGATCGGAAGCCCTTGATGTCCCTGGGCTCGATTTGCTCGGCGTCGTTGTAGGCAGTGAAGGGATGCTCGCAGTGACATTGGAAGTCACCGTCAAGTTAATTCCTAAGCCAGAACTTGCGCGATGCATCGTTGCAAGCTTCGACACCGTCGAAGCCGCTGGTGACGCCGTAGCCAACGTCATCGCGGCCGGCATCATCCCAGCCGGCCTGGAACTGATGGACAAGCCGATGACCGCCGCCGTAGAGGACTTCGTGCATGCTGGCTATGACCTGGACGCGGCCGCAATCCTATTGTGCGAGAGTGATGGGACGGCGTTGGAGGTCGAGGACGAGATTGTGAAGATGAATGCCGTCCTCACCGCCAGCGGGGCCACTCGTCTTGAAGCAAGTCAGGACGAGGCGCAGCGTCTTCGTTTCTGGAGCGGGCGAAAGAATGCATTTCCCGCGACGGGGCGCATGAGCCCGGATTACCTGTGCATGGATTCCACGATTCCTCGCAAGAGTCTCGCTGCGATCCTTCGAGCAATCAGCGAGATGGAGGTGCGCTATGGGCTTCGCTGCGTGAACGTGTTCCACGCCGGCGACGGGAATCTACATCCGCTGATCCTTTTCGACGCCAACAATCCCGAAGAACTGCACCAGGCGGAGCAATTCGGCGCAGAGATTCTGGAAACAAGCGTCACGCTTGGCGGGACGGTGACCGGAGAGCACGGTGTGGGCGTGGAGAAGCTGAACTCAATGTGCGTTCAGTTCTCAGGCGCAGAGCGAGAACAAATGTTTGCGCTGAAACGTGCATTCGATCCGCAATCGCTCTTGAATCCTGGGAAGGTAATTCCGACGCTGCATCGATGTGCCGAATATGGTCGCATGACTGTTCGGCGTGGGATGCTGCCGCATCCAGAAATCCCGAGGTTCTAGAATGACGACGATCCCCACGGAAGTGTCTCATCTGATTGAGACAGTCCTGCATGCAAGAAAAACGAAGACCTCTCTCAACATCGTTGGCGGCGGTACGAAATGCTTCTACGGTGAAGAGCCGTCGGGTGAACCGTGTGATGTCCGGCGCCTCAGCGGAATTTGCAGCTATGAACCGTCTGAGCTGGTTGTCACCGCTCGTGCAGGCACACCGCTAGAAGAACTTGAGGCCGTGCTGGCCGAGCACAATCAGTACCTTGCCTTTGAGCCGCCACGCTTTGCTAAAGGAAGTACTGTCGGAGGAGCGGTCGCGGCAGGTCTGAGCGGGCCAGCACGCGTCGGGGTAGGGTCCATTCGGGACTTCGTTCTCGGCGCGACCATGATTAACGGCAAAGGCGAGCTTCTGACATTCGGCGGGCAAGTGATGAAGAACGTTGCCGGTTATGACGTTTCGCGTCTCCTGGCCGGCTCAATGGGAATACTCGGTGTTATCTGTGAGGTCTCGCTGAAGGTTCTGCCCATTCATTCATCGAGGATCACCCTGGTCATCGAACGCGACGAAGCAGGGGCGTTGTCTCTCTTAAACGGGCTGACTCGGCAAGCATTGCCAGTCAATGCGAGTGCCTGGCACGACGGAAAGCTGTTCCTCCGACTGAGTGGTGCAGCCTCTGCTGTCACGGAAGCCAGAAAGCGTTTGGGCGGGACTGAGCTGGAACCAGACGAAGCGTTGTCCTGGTGGGATGCCGTCCGCGACCACCGCCACGACTTCTTTTCACAGAGCGACGCGCCTCTCTGGCGTGTTTCCGTTCCGGCAGTCTCCCAACCCTTCTTGGCCGCGAATCAGCTTATTGAATGGGGTGGTGCATTGAGATGGCTATACACCGACGATCCCATCGAGGACGTTCGGGAAATGGCGTCATCGCTTGGTGGTCACGCCACGCTGTTCAGGGATCCGCATCATAGGAGCGGCGTGTTCACGCCACCGAGCGATGCGCTCTTCGAGATTCATCGCAATCTCAAGCAAGCGTTTGATCCCGATGGCATCTTCAATGTTGGTCGGCTCTACCCCGGCCTGTAAGGGGCTCCATATGCAGACAAAACTAAGTCATGAGTTTGCCAACACTCCAGAAGGGGCGGAGGCCGAAGAGATTCTGCGCAAGTGCGTGCATTGCGGCTTTTGTACGGCAACGTGTCCGACTTACCTGCTTCTGGGCGATGAACGTAACGGACCCCGGGGACGCATCTACTTGATGAAGCAGTTGCTTGAGGGGGAAGAGGTCACAGCAAGCACCCAACAGAATCTAGACCGCTGCTTGACGTGCCGGAACTGTGAAAGCACCTGTCCCAGCGGTGTCGAGTACGGCAAGCTAGTTCACATTGGGCGGAAGCTAGTCGATGAGCGAATTCCTCGTCCGCCAAAAGACCGCGCGGTGCGTTGGCTGCTGCGTGAGGGGCTAACTTCGCCATTGTTCTTGCCGGCCATGAAGATTGGCCGAATGGTTCGGCCGCTACTTCCTTCCAAGCTCGCCAACAAGCTTACGCCGAGCAGACCTGCGGGTCAGCGCCCAACGCGCCGCCACGCCAGGAAAGTGCTCATGCTCGAAGGTTGTGTGCAGCCGGCGATGATGCCGAACATCAATTCTGCGACCGCGCGGGTACTCGATGCAGCCGACTTTCAGGTTGTAAGTGTTCCTCGAGCCGGTTGCTGTGGCGCGATCCGGCTGCACACCGGAGATCACAAGGGCGGCCTCGATGATATGCGCAGAAACATCGACGCCTGGTGGCCGGCGATTTCCAGCGGTGAAGTCGAGGCAATTGTCATGAACGCGTCCGGCTGCGGCGCGACCGTGAAGGACTACGCCGACTTGCTAAAGCATGACGCGGAGTACGCCGAGAAGGCAGCTCGGGTTAGCGAGTTGACCCGCGACCTGAGCGAATTGCTTCCTGAACTTCTGCCAAGACTGCGCGGCAAAGTCAAAGCGTGCGACAAGCCGGCCTTGGCGTTCCATCCGCCGTGCACGCTGCAACACGGCCAGAAGCTGCGGGGAGTGGTGGAGGAGCATCTGGGACAGTTGGGCTTTTCCGTTCATCGTGCCAGCGTGGAGAGTCACCTTTGTTGCGGCTCAGCCGGCACCTACTCCGTTCTGCAGCCCGAAATTTCACTCCAGCTCAGAGACCGCAAGATCGAGCATCTGAGCGAGAAGCAACCTGACTGCATCGTGTCCGCGAACATCGGTTGCATCCAGCATTTGCAAAGTGGAACGCCCACGCCAGTAAAGCACTGGATCGAGGTACTGGATGATGCAATCGAGCCGGCAGTCCAACCAGAGGAACAAGTATTTATCTAGCGGCAGGGCAAGAAACGGCGTCGAAGTCGGCACGGGCTGCGAGAGCGGCCCATGCAGTAGTGTTTCGCCTCCTGCAAGTAACGCGGTCGGCGAAAAGTTAGTCACATCAAGATAAGAGGAGCATTTTGTGGCGATCTATCGAATTGGAGAGAAAGAACCGACAATTCATCCGAGCTCGTATGTATCCGAGCATGCGGTAATCATCGGCGACGTGGAAATCGCCGAAGACGTGTCCATCTGGCCCGGCGCTGTGATCCGCGGCGACAATGAAAAGATCACGATTAGGCGAGGCGTGAACGTCCAGGAGGGGGCTGTGTTGCACACCGATCCTGGCTTTCCCGTCGAGGTAGGCGAGATGGTCTCCATTGGACACCAGGCGATGCTTCACGGTTGCAAGGTCGGAGCACGTAGTCTGGTCGGCATTCAGGCTGTGATCCTGAATGGATCCGAACTCGGACAACAATGCCTCGTGGGGGCCGGATCCTTGATCGGCGAGCGCAAGAACTTCCCGGCAGGAAGCTTGGTCATGGGCACACCTGCAAAGCAGGTACGTGAACTAACGGAGGAAGTCAAAGCTGCGATCGAGAAGAACGCTGACGACTACATTAACAAGGCGAAGACGTACAAGAAGGACCTGGTCAAGCTGAGTTAGCAAGCTCCGCGCGTCGGCGGATCAAGCGTCGACGCCTTGAGACGAGAGCGCCAGCCAGCGCCTCGTCTCGTCATCCCTCTCCATCAAGATTGGTGCTCCGGCCATCGCGAACGAACGCGACAAGGCCCGGCCTTGAGTTGCTACCCGGCCACAGGCACAGAACCCCTTCACGCGCCGCCGCTGTCTGCGTGGTCGCTACCCTCACCAGTCGGACCATATCGACTCGGTGCCTCCAGGTACTTCGCGCGATCATTCTTCACTGAATCGTTATATCATCTGCTCAGTGATTGCCCCCTTTTTGTAGACATGACAGAACCTACGGTTGAAATGCTTGCGGACGAACTTAGACCCCGCTTGATGCGGATCGTTGTAGCGCTGCGGCGGGAAATGAGAGCGGCGCACGTGCCCCCCGCGCAGAGCGCTGTTCTTAGTGCATTGCTCGTAAGAGGGCCGATGCGAGTTAGCGATCTGGCCAGGAATGAAGGCGTCAGATTGCCTACGATGACGCAGATTGTCGGGCGGATGGTCGACGCCGAGTTAATCGCGCGCTCCGCACCCGTCGGCTCGTACAACAACATGATTCAGATTACTGATGAAGGCCGGGCTGTGGCCGGCAAATTGGCCGCACAGCGGACGGCGGCACTGGGCAAGCGCATGGAGGGATTGACGCCCGAGGAGTTGCAGACGGTGATCGCGATGTTCCCCATCATCGATAAGATGTTCAAAAGAGAACCGTGGCTGGACCACGAGTAATACCAACGAAATCTTCCTGGAAGACGACACGATTCGAGAAGGCTTATCGCTAGCCGGCCGCGCTTGCGCTGCAACTGCGGAGCCATGCAGGGAGTTGTCAGAGTCGCCGAGAGCAACCGCATCGCCCAATATGGGCCGCACTGCCGCGACCTATACGCTAATAAAAAAGGCGCCTAACACTCACTTAGGCGCCAAAACCTGACTGGGAACGTAGCTTCGGGGGAAAGGGCGACGTATCGCCCTTTGCGGCCCCCGATCTACACTTGAGTTACAAATTTCGTGACGAGATAGCCGTCGAACGTCTCGGTCCCACCCTCACTCCCGATACCGCTATCTTTAATGCCTCCAAACGGTGTTTCGGCGAGAGCGCTTCCAAAGTGGTTGATGTTGACCATGCCGGCCTCAAGGCGGGTAGAGACAGCATGCGCTGTCTTCGCTGACTCGGTAAACACGTAAGACGACAGGCCGTAAGTCAGTTTGTTCGCCCGTGCCAGCACCTCATCCAGATCGTCGAATGCTACAACCGGGGCGACAGGGCCGAATGGCTCGCAAGTCATGAGCATGGAGTCGTCTGAAATGTCTATAACGACGCTGGGCGCGAAGAAATGTCCTGTGTCGCTGCACCTGGTCCCTCCCACGACAACCTTTCCGCCGCGCGCTTTGGAGTCGGCAATCAACCCTTCCATTGCAGCAACACGGCGTTGGTTTGCGAGCGGTCCCATCTGTGTCGAGCTGTCTATACCGTTGCCGACCCGCACTGCGCCAATGACGTCCGTAAAACGCCTGAGGAACCTATCGTAAGCCCCGCGCTGGACGAAGAAGCGGGAGGGCGAGACGCATACCTGACCAGCGTTTCGCAGCTTGTAGTTTGCAAGCATCTCGGCGGCGGTATCGACATCCGCATCGTCGAAGACGATTGCAGGGGAGTGACCACCAAGCTCCATAGTGATTCGCTTCATATGGAATCCTGCGAGAGCTGCTAGTTGTTTGCCAACAGCAGTGGACCCCGTAAAGGAGATCTTCTGGACCAGCGGAGATGCAATGAGGTGTGCTGACACCTCCGCCGGGACGCCAAATACAATGTTTAAGCAACCAGGAGGAAGGCCCGCATCATGGAACAGTTGAGCGATCGCCAGCACGGCACTCGGCGTCTCTTCTGGTCCCTTCAGAATGATCGTACAGCCTGCGCCAAGCGCGGCAGAGATTTTCCGGATCGCCTGATTGAAGGGAAAATTCCAAGGGGTGAAGGCTGCGCAGACTCCGACCGGCTGACGTAGCACGAGCTGGCGGACGTTAGGGTTGCGGCTGGGGATCACGCGGCCGTAGATCCGCCGAGCCTCTTCTGCATGCCAGTCCGCATGCTCTGCACAAACCGTTACTTCGCCCACGGCTTCGTGCAGAGGCTTCCCCTGGTCAATGGTCATGTTGCGGCCGATTTCCGGCGCCCTTTGACGGGCGAGCTCCGCAACTTTACGCAAGATTGCACTGCGTTCCAAAGGCGATGAGTCGCGCCACGTCAGGAAAGCTCGATGAGCCGCCTCGACGGCGGTGTCGAGGTCCTCGCGGGTGGCGAGCGGCAGTCGCCCAACGACCTCCTCCGTCGCAGGGTTGACTACGTCCTGGTGTCGCCGGCCTTCAATGCCGAGAAATTCGCCATTGATGTAAAGGGATAATTCTGGATACACAGCGTGTACTCCAATGACTAAGAGGTTAGCTACGAAATTCTGTGCTTGTGACGGAGGTCGATCTATTCGAGCTTAAAATCACCGACCTTAATTACTGCATCAATGCTCTTCTTGCGCTGCTTAAGGTAGCCCTCGAAATCCTCCGGGGACTGCGTAATGACTTCCATTCCAGTGCCTTGCATCCGCGTGCGAAGCTCGCCGTTCTTCAAAATCGTAGCGACATCGCTCTGCATTTTTTTGATTGCGTTCTGGGGCATCTTGGCAGGCGCATACAGGGCGATGGTTCCCGTAAGCTGGACGTCAATCCCCGCTTCCTTGAATGTAGGGACGTTTGGCAGCATAGGCGAGCGTTCTGGCGTCGACACGGCAAAGGCCTTCACTTTTCCAGCCTTAACGAGTTGCGCGATCGGTGCCATATCGATCATGAGCATATCGATCTCGCCTGAAACGATAGCGGGGACACTTTGCCCAGCACTCTTGTAGCCGACTGGGGTCATCTTTACCCCGGTCTTTTGCGCGAACTCCTCCATACCGACACGCATGCCCAAGTTGGCCCATCCGTACGTGAACTTCCCGTTGGCCGCACGAGCTGCCTTAATGAGGTCAGCGAGGTTGTTGTATGGCGCGGAAGCCGGGGTCACCACAACGAGTGGGGTTGCGGCTAGCCCGCTCACAAGGGTGAGTTCCTTGGTGGGATCGACAGCAACAGTGGGGCGCAAGTTTGCGTCGATGATCAACGTGGACGGGGGCATGACCAGAAGGATCGAACCGTCCGGTTCAGCTCGCGCGACAGCCTTGCTGGCGATCGCCCCGTTTGCGCCTGGCCGATTTTCGACGATTACGGGCCGATTCCAGATTTTTGCCAGCTCTTCGCCAACTGCGCGTGCAACTACGTCGGTGCCACCGCCCGGTCCGTAGCCAACAAAGAGCCGGACCGGCAACGGGCCAGATTGCTGGGCGTACAGGATGGAGGGCAGGGCCAGGGAGCAGAGTAGGACTGCTCTGCGGATAGCCGAAGCGGGTTTTGTCATGTTGTCTCCTCTTTTATTATGAAATACAGCCTTAACCTGCTACCGCAGCTGGAGCGTGGCTCTTCGTCCACTCCTCCTTCAACGGCTTGATGTGCTCACGCGCTTTTCTACTGGCGTTCCAACTAAGAACGCCCATCAAAACGTCTCCCTGGTAGTAGCGAAAGATGCAGGAGTCGTCTTTCAGTTGATCCCCTTCGACAACTTCAACGGTGTATTGAGGGCCGATGCGTCCGTAGCTGTGGATTTGGACCTGGTACTGATCCGACCAGAAGAACGGCAGCGGAGCGTATTCAACGCGAGAGCCGAGCATGTTCTTTGCCGCGGCCATCGCCTGTTCGCTTGCATTCGTCCGGTGTTCAATACGCATGTGCTCGCCGTAGCCTTTGTGAAACCACTCTGCAGCATCGCCGGCGGCATATACGTTCGGGGCTGCTTCACAGTATTCATTGCAGACTACGCCGCTGCGGATGTTTAATCCGCTGCACCACTGCACGCTGGGAACTGCGCCGATAGCCACAACAATTACGTCGCAAGCAATCACAACCCCAGTGTCCAAGCGGACTTCGGTAATGGTGCGGTCACGCCATTTCACCTCCCTGAGTTCGCAGTCGTTGTGGAAAACCACGCCGTTGGCTTCATGGAGTTTTTCGATCCGCTTCCCAACGATATCCCCGACTCGCGCCCCGAGAGGAACTTTCGACTTGTCGATGACGGTCACCTCACAGCCGCTGGTCTTTGCAATCGCCGCTAACTCTGTGCCGATGAAGCCCGCGCCGACTACTAGTACCCGCTTTCCGGCAGTCAGATGTTCCCGAATCGCCAGCGCGTCGTTTAAGTTGCGCAGGCTGTAGCAGTTCGCCGCCTGGCTGAGGTTGGGAATCACTCGAGCGTCCGCGCCCGTGGCGATCAGCAAGCGATCATATTGAAGTGTGGAGCCGTTGCTGAGTTGCAGTGAACTGGCGTCCGTATCGAGGCCGGTGGCCGATGTCCCGTCCAGGTAGTGCAGGTTCAGCGCCTTCATGCCGTCTTCGGACACAAGGTTGAGCGCCTCTACCGGACATTCTCCTGCCATCAGCCGCTTTGAAAGAGGAGGGCGGTCATAGGGCATGCCGCCTTCCTTTCCAATCAGCGTGAGCCGCCCTCCCCAGCCCTGTGCGCGCAGCGCTCGTGCTGCCGTGATGCCGGCGGCCGAGGCGCCGGCAACGACGATGTGCTCGGGGGAGTTCATCACTGATCCTCGTGAATCTCGATGGCGAGCGCTGGGCAGATGCCAGCCGCCAGGCGTGCTGATTCGAATTGGTCAGCCGACGGCTCTGCGTTCAAGAGAATGACGATGCCATTGTCCTTTTGGTCGAACAGATCCGGCGCGTTGACGACACATTGACCAGAACCGCAGCACTTTTCGGGGTAGATTGTGATTTTCATGATGCTTCTCATTTAAGTCGGGATTACCAGCGAACAGGGAGTTCCTTGACGCCATACATGAGTGAATCGCCCTTGAACTCAAGGCTTTCCACGGGAACAGCAAGCTCGAGGTTCGGAAACCGCTCCAGCAAGGCGGTGAACATGATCTGCATTTCGAGCCGTGCGAGGGGTTGACCGATGCACTGATGCGGGCCGTATCCGAACGAGACCTGCGTCCTTGAATCTCGGCGAAGGTCGAACACATTCGGATCTTCAAATTTCGAGCTGTCGCGATTGGCCGAGACACTCAGCACTACAACGGGGTCGCCCGCCTGGATCATTTGTCCGTTCACGACAATGTCCTCGGTCGCGACACGACGCTTTCCTGAATGTGTGACATCCAGATAGCGCAGAATTTCTTCCACCGCATTTGGAACGAGGCTTGTGTCTTGTCGAAGCTCATTCCAGATATCCGGTCGTTGCAGGAGGAAAAGCACTCCCATTGCGGTCGTATTCGCCGTGGTCTCGTGGCCGGCAATCAGCAAGAGCCTTGCAAGGGAAACAACGTCCGTTTCGGTGATATCGCCCTTTCGTACGTGATTGACGATGAGGCGGCTGAGGATATCTTCCCCGGGGTTCTCCGATCTCTTCGCCACCAGGCCCTTCAGGTACACCTCGCACAACTCATGATTTGCGGCGATGGCCTCCTCAAGCGTCGCACTACTCGACGTCAGGACCATCGCCAGTTCCTGAAAGAAGTCATGGTCTTCGTACGGAACGCCAAGCAACTCTGAGATCGCCAATGCCGGCGTAGCCAACGTAAAGGCGCTAACCAGGTCGGAGGGTTGAGGCTTTGTTGCGAAGTCGTCCAGCAGCTTGTCTACGATCGCCTGAATCCGCGGGCGAAGGGCCTCGATTTTGCGGATCGAGAATTCACCTGTCAGCATGCGCCGATGCTCTGCATGCTTGGGTGCATCCATGGTGATGAAGGTCCGGTTACTACCCCGGGCAACTTTCATTGCAGCACTGACAGTGGGATAGCCGGGATTCGTAATGTCAGAACTAAAGCGAGGGTCAGACAGGACCGAGCGGACGTCGTCATAGCGCGTAATCAGCCAGGCGATCTTTCCGTCCCAGAGCCTAGCTTGCCCCAAGCCGCTTCCTTGCTGCATCTGGAAGTACACCGGCGGCGGCGACAAAGGATCGACCCGTTCGGGCGGAAAGTCGGGGATGCCGCTGTCCCCGCCAGCGTGCATCGGACACGTGGACTGCGCAGGTGAGGCCGCGTGAAACGGGCAGCCAGTCGACTGCGTGGGGGTTTGGGGGGCGGTCATGAATATGTCTCCGATGGGAAATTGTGAGTACATATTAGGTAGCCTACCTACTATGTGCAAAAGGGGTTTACCCTAATCGGTGCAGAGGATTGACCTCGCGTCACAAATCTCGAGCGGGACCAGGGGTGGGAGAGGAGGGCGTGGCTAGACTGGGGGAGCCCAGTTGGCCTGAAGGCGGGCGACCGCCGATTTCAGTGGTCAAGATATGCCGCCGGTGACCCACTGGGTATGCGCGAGGACTGTTTGCCTTCTGGTTGTTATAGCTCGTCCCAGGGTAGATATGCGGTCCGGCCGGGCTGGCTGACGACAGAGGTCGGTACCGAGTGAGGCGCGGCCGGAGGCCCGCTTGGGACCTGCTGGAGGCCACCTTTGACGCCGGGACCTTCCGTGAGGTCGGGATCGCAGGGCTTCGGTTCTTACCTATGCATAGGCGTGAAAAAACACCCGCATGGACGTGGGGTTAGAAGTGTGCGATCGCCACCACTCGCTGACCAAGGGGGCAGCCTCACGACGCGTTGTTAAAGAGGCGCGGGGGGACAGTGAAGCCGGTGCAAGAAGGCAAGCGAGAAAGCCGAAGCGACCTCGCTTTGGCAGCCTACAAATCAAATAAATAGGCTCCAGCTCTCCCCTAACTCGGCACTGAGGTACTCGAACATCGACATGAATCGAAAGCGCTCCCATTGATTGAACGCCTCGCGTACCGCTGCCATCAGTGACATAGCTACCTCCGGGGTGATCGACTTTAGTTAGGGGGGCCACCGCAAGAAAAAAGCAGGTCTTTCAACACTCGTTCGCATCGGCGCATAGCCCATTCCACGATGCAATCGATTACATGGAGCATAGGTCGCCACGATGGTCTGTCAAGATAAAGTGTAAAAGTGCCATTTGCGGCTCAAAATCAGCCACCTGACTTCGTTGATGGGAGGGTAAACGCCTATTTGATTGTAATAGGTAGGCTACCTAATATTTACGACAAATAAGAGTAAGCGCGTTTCGGTTTTTCAAACATTGCTTATAGAAGTGGAGACAAAATCAATGCAACATCATCCCCGAAGAGGTTCGACCCCCACCCCCCAGCGGGTCCGGGATGTTCTCAAGCCGATCTCCGGTGCCGCCGTGGGAAACATGCTGGAGTGGTTTGACTACTCGTTGTATGGCTATCTATCCGCCACCCTGGCGAAGGTGTTCTTCCCAAGCAGCGACCCGATCGTTAGCCTGATAGCGGCTTTCGCGGCATTCTCCGTCGCATTCGTTACCCGACCACTCGGCGCTCTGTTTTTTGGATCGCTGGGAGACCGGCTTGGACGGCGCGATACGCTCGCGATTGTCGTTGGTTTGATCAGCGTTTCGACGGTGTTGGTCGGTGTCCTACCGGGATACGAGGCGATTGGCATCGCCGCTCCTTTGCTGCTGGTAGCCCTACGCATGATTCAGGGATTTTCCGCGGGAGGCGAAGCAGGTGGAGCACTCGCATTCCTTGCCGAGTACGCCCCGACACGCCGGCGTGGCGTTGTGATCGGGTTCTTTGGTATGTCGGCTGGAATTGGTGCGTTGAGCGGATCCGGTCTTGTTCTGGCGATCACCAGCATTTTTGGTCAGACGGCAGTTGAGGCATGGGCCTGGCGATTGCCCTTCCTGATCGCTGGCCCGATTGGGTTGGGTGCGTTCTGGCTGCGGCTGCGCATCGAGGAAACACCGGCATTCCGGTTGCACTTGGAACGCGAGGGCGCGGCACAAGCACCATTGCGGGAGGCCCTTCGTGACGACTGGCGAAGCATTGTCAAATGTCTTGGCGTAGCGATCTCACACGGCATCCCTTACTACTTGATCCTGGCGTATCTCCCGTCATATCTCGTGTCAACTGGTCGGTTGAGTAGCGGGCAAGCTCTAGCGGCGTCCGGCCTGGCCTTTCTGGGTTCAGTGATTGTGATCCCATTCGCTGCAGCGCTATCCGACCGCGTGGGTCGACGACCCGTCGCCTTTACGGCGGCATTGGCATACCTCGTCGTTGCGCTTCCTTTGTTCCGGATCGTCGTGGGCTCGACACCAGAGGTGGTAATTGCCACGATGGCTAGCGTCGGTGTACTGATAGGGATGTATGGCAGCGCGCCGTTCTGCATGATGACGGAGCTGTTTCCGACACGCACACGCTACAGCGCCATGTCGATAGGCTACAACATGGCCATGGTGCTATTTGGCGGCACCGCTCCTTTAATCAGCGCTTCTCTGACGAAGCTGACCGGAAACCCTTCATCACCCGCCTATTTCATGATGGGAGGCGCGGTGTTGTCTATTTTTGCCATCTTGGCGTCTCCTGAAACGTCACGAGTACCGATTGACGAGCTCGGACAGTCGGACGAGCACATTCGCCGCGTGCGCATGGCGCTCAAGGCATCGGCTCGCGTTGAGTGATCTCCTGATTATGAAAACCGCTACATACGACTACATTGTTATCGGCGCCGGCTCGGCAGGGTGTGTTCTCGCTTCTCGGCTGAGTGAAGATCCCAGCGTCAAGGTACTGCTGATAGAGGCGGGCGCTCCCGCGTCATCCATCTTTGTTCAGATGCCGGCAGGGATCCGGGTTCTCTATAAGAGTCAAAAATTCAACTGGCGCTATTGGACGGAGCCCCAGACACAGCTGGACAATCGGAATATTTATATACCCCGGGGCAAGGTGGTGGGCGGTTCATCCTCGATCAATTCCATGATTGCTATCCGGGGGAACCGATCCGATTACGACAACTGGGCATCTCAGGGCCTGTCGGGCTGGGACTATGAATCCCTTCGTCCTTATTTTCGAAAGATTGAGGATGCATCACTGGTAACGAAGGCGAGGAATGACGATCGCGGGTACGCGGGTCCGATTCGCCTGTCATACGGCACGCAGCAAAACGCCATATCGACTTCGTTCATAGAGAGCGCAGTATCTGCCGGTATGCCCGAGAACAACGGATTCAATGGCGCGTCGCAGGTAGGCGCAGGATTCTACGAGCTTACGATTGCCGAGGGAAAGCGATCCGGCGCTTATCGTTACCTGGATCGAGCAGGTAACCGATCCAATCTGACATTAATGGCGAACTGTAAAGTCCGCAGGATTCTCCTTGCTGGAAAGCGAGCGCAAGGCGTAGTGATTGAGGATGGATGGGAGGAGGTGGAGCTTCGCGCGGACCGGGAAGTGATTCTGACAGCAGGAGCCATTGCCTCACCGCAACTCCTGATGCTGTCGGGGATCGGACCGGCCAAACATCTGCAGTCGATTGGTATCGCTCCCGTGGTCGATCTGCAAGGCGTCGGTGAGAACCTTCAGGACCATCTTGATTGCGCGATTCGCTTAGAAGCGTCGCAGCCCAATACGCTTACGCCCTATATCGGCCTGGTAAGAGGCGGAATGGCAGGAGCTCGCTATCTTCTTTCAGGAGGCGGGCCGGCTTCCTCTCAAGGCGTTGAGGCAGGAGCATTCTACAGCTCCGGCGGAAATCCGGATCTGCCTGAGTGGCAGGCCCATCTGATCATTGCGATGCGTAATCCACCGCCGAACGAAAAAGTTCCCCACGGATTTGCAGTCCGCGTATGCCAGCTGCGTCCAAAAAGTAGAGGCGTGCTGCGACTGCGTTCCTCAGATCCGTCCGCTTCTCCCCGAATCGACCCTCGCTTCCTCTCAGACGAGTCTGACCTGGAGAGTTTGGTGCGCGGCGTGGAACGCACGTGCGAGATTGTCGACCAGCCGGCGCTCCGGAAGTACATCAAACGAAGGCTCGACATCGATGCTTTCTCCACCGGTGCAGCCCGTAAGGCATGGATACGCTCGCATGCGGAAACCATCTATCACCCGGTTGGCACGTGTCGCATGGGAGTCGACGACAACGCTGTTGTTGATGAGGAGTTGAAAGTTCGCGGGGTTGAGAATTTGAGAGTAATTGATGGATCTGTGATGCCCACGATCATCAGTGGGAACACGAACCTTCCCATTATGGCCATGGCAGAGAAGGCCGCAGACTTGATACGAAATTCACGCACATCCGCTCGTTGAAGTTTTCGGAGAACTCTGTTCACTGGCGATTGGAGCTTGCTCCGTCGCCTTCTTCCCGGTTGTCCCCTTACACGGGGACGAAAGGTTGCAGCATAGATTTCCCAGCATCGAACGGGAACGTCTACGGGCTTGCGTCGTTTGATGGAAGCGTTGGGCCACACCCTTTCTCTCAAGCGCCGAAACCGCCGGAATGCCAAAGCGCGGGTTCCAGCAAAGAGGACCACGTGAACAAGGGACTCGCCAGTCAACACATACCCATCACGGGCGCGTCACAGGGCATCGGCCGCTGGACATTCCCTGTACTTCAATAACCTTAAGGAGATAAGAATGGTCAAGTTCACCTATTTGGTACTCACGAACGCGGTTCCGGGGCGTGAAGAAGAGTTCAATCGCTGGTATACCGAGCAGCACCTTCCAGACGTGTTGCGTGTACCGGGCGTGGTGAGTGCACAGCGCTTCAGTCGCACGGAGCAGCAGCGAAAAGCGGGGCCTCATCCGTGGCAGTACCTGGCACTCTATAACTGCGAAGCCGCTGACCCGCAGGTCGTCACAGATGGGATCCAGGCTCGCGTCAACACAGCGGAGATGCAAATGAGTGACACGGTAGGCGATGTCAAATATGGTTGCTATTTCGAGCCAATCACCGAGGTGATTCGCAGTAAGTAGACGGCATGGAAGTACCTGCTTTCCCGTCGTCTCAAAGATGAGTCGGGTAGAAGCTCAACAGCTTCTCCGCCACGTGAGGCGACGGGCCAGGGCGGGTCGCTTACTCCGCCGTAGCGGCGATGGAAGGCCATGCAACCCGGTGCGAGAGCTTGGGACTTGGGCCCAGGAGGCCAGCCTAAAACCTTCAGCGCTGCAATCACATGGGCGACTGCGTTGTTGCCCGTAGCGGATCACGCATCCATTTCGCGGCGCCAGGCTTGCGGGCTCTGCGATGTCCATCTCCGGAATGCGCGAGTAAATGCACTGTGCTCCGAGTACCCAAGTATCCAGGCCACCTCAGCGAGCGAAAGCCGTGGATCTTTTAGGTAATTCTCTGCAATCCGGCGTCTCGTGTCGTCACGTAGCTCGCGAAATTTCAGACCCAGTTTGTCGAGTCGCCGCTGCAACGTGCGGGGGGTCATGTGCATGGAGGAAGCCACTGTTTCAAGGCTCACTTCGCCTTGACGCGCGAGCCCGGCTACCGCTTGCCTGATGGCATGTTCCATGTCATCCATCTTCGGCATGGCACCCAACACAGCCTGTACCTGAAGCTCCATGATTCGCAGTAGCGCTTCATCAGGTTGACGCAGAGGCGCCTGCAAAAGGTCGGCGGGGAAGCGCAGACTCGTCTCCGGTTGGTCGAACTTCACCGGGCAGCCGAAGTATGCAAGATAAGGGGTGGTGTCTTGAGGTGTTGCGTTAACAAAGCACACCTCCTCCAGCCTCACATCACCATCTGTCATGGCTCGCGTGAAACGGGTCATCGCAGCCAAGGCCGTTTCGTCAACGAGCGGCCCCGTTGGTTCCGTCGAACGGGGCCACGTCATCACGACGGACTTACCTTCGGTTCTTAGCTCCGCCGGCGTTACGTTTGCAACCACACGGTCGTACTGTTGCCAGCGTTGCAAGACAGCCCCGACGTCAGGGCAAGCCCCAAGTGCGTATCCAAGCACGCCGAGATGCGCAGGCGCAATGCGCTGGCCAACGTGCAATCCGAGGAGCGGATCATTGCAAACCTCGGCGGCACGCTCAAGCAAACGCCGCCAGTGATCGAGCGCGTAGAGTCGCACTTCCTGGCAATTAGGGCTGGATTCCCCCAGCACATGCACGGCATCCAGCCCTTGGTCCTGCAAGTAGTCGAAAAGCAGGTTCACGTAGGTGCTGGCGTAGTAAGCGGTGGGCGCGGACATGGGATGACAATGAACAATGTCGCGAAGTGTCAAGAAAGTGTCGAGGACTGTCAATGCGGAGGGTCACCAGTTTGATCAAACTGTCGGCAAGCCAAGCGAACAGGAGTCTAAATTGCCGTCCGATATGATGAACTGGCTGCATTCCATATTTGGGAAGTCCGTGGATTGGAAGCAGGCGTTCATGCTCAGCATGGTTCCTCTCTTCATCATTGCATTCAGTCTCGAGACCCTGATCAATCGAAGGCGTAGAGCCGAATCGACACTGAACTGGAAGGAGGTGTGGGCGAACATCGCATTGGGCACCACTTACCAGATCATGGAGCCCCTGGGAGTGGCTCTTGTGACAGGATCCATCTATGCGTGGGTATATTCAAAACGTTTGTTTGATATCCCGGTGGACGGTTGGACCATTCTCCCAATCATTCTGTCGGTCGAGTTCTGCTACTACTGGTTTCATCGCGCCAGCCATCGAATCCGCTGGTTTTGGGCGGCGCACGTCGTTCATCATACCGGCGAGAGCATGAACTTCACTACGGCGGCACGACAATCGATGCTCAATGTGGTCGCTGGGAGTTTCATCTTTTTCCTTCCTCCCGTGCTCCTCGGTGTGCCGCCGGCCGCAGTCGCACTCATCCTGGCCGTGAATCTGTCCTATCAGTATTTCATTCATACCGAACTGATCCGCCGCCTTCCTGGCTGGATTGAGTACATCTTCAATACACCGTCCCATCACCGTGCCCATCATGGCCGAAACGACCAATATATCGACAAGAACTACGGTGGCATGTTGATCATTTTCGATCGCATGTTTGGCACTTTCGAAGAAGAACGGGAGACGGTGCAATACGGCATCACCCAACAGATTAAGTCCTACAATATCCTGGTGCTGAATCTCCACGAGTTTGTCGACATGTGGCGTGACGTGATGTCACCGGGGCCCGTGTGGCAGCGACTGCAACACCTGTGGCGGCCGCCGGAATGGGTGCGCCGTGGTCATGAACCCATCCACACATGGACGGTGGACAGGAACGAGCCGACCGGCAGTGAGTCGACACCCACTCCGTCAACATCCGCTACCTGAGAGCCAACTCATGCATCGCCTCTCTCAAATATACCTGGCCGTTTCGGCACTGGCTTTCCTGCTAATTGGCTTGCATACGTTTCACGACCCCGTTACGGCAATGGCGGGCCTCGATATGCAACCCCATTCGGTGAATGCCTTCAATGAGATCCGTGCCAACTACGGTGGCATGCATCTCGGTATCAGTCTGTTGCTGGCCCTGGGTCTACTCTCGAAGGCGTGGCGAAAGCCCGCGATGTGGATCAACGTCGTGTTCACCAGCGGCCTGGTGCTCGGGCGGCTGGTCAGCATTTCCGCTGACGGTTGGCCAAATGATCTCGTTCGAATGTTGCTTGGAATCGAAGCAGCAGCGGCATTGACCGGCCTAGCGCTGTTGTGCTTCCTCAACAAACATGATGCGCGCTCTTCCATGAGATGAGCGCTCACTTTGAGCGCCCGCGACGCGTGGACATGAGGTCATCGTTCACCCAGTCCTATCAAGTTAAACTCGCACCGATCAACCTCCACCTGTCCTGATACCGGTCTTGCGGACAACGCGCGAGATATCCGCATTGACGGGCTTCACCGCTTTCTAAGCATCCTTTCATCGCGACGGGTCCGACGCAGCGAAGAGAACGCTAGCTCTCCCGAGAGCAGTCAAGGTGTTGGGGCCTGGCCCCAGTAGAGACTACGGAGGTCGCGTCCAGGACCGTAGTGTTCGGTCTCTTCTGGAGTCTTTCGATGCCGTGTCTGCACAGCGCTTTTTTGACGGCTGCCCGGCGGTCCTTACACGCGTGGGCTGGTCGAGGCAAATCGAGACGAATCGCAATGACAAGCGGGCGCCGGCATCCGGGCGCTGGAGTACCTGCTGTAAAAGCGACTCTATGACCCCAGTCCTATTGGGTCAGATCCGCACTTGTCGCGTGATTGAGCAGACGCGCTCAGCGTGCGGGACGCCAGTTGTGGGGAAGCAGCTCGTCGATGCGGCTGTTCAGATGGGTGGGCAGGCGGGTCAGCACATCGGTGATGTAGGCCCATGGATCGTGCCCTTGCAGCCTGGCTGATTGCACCAGGCTCATCACGACCGCGGCGCGCTGACCGGCCAGTTCGCTGCCAGCGAACAACCACGAGCGCCTTCCTAGGGCCCAGGGGCGGATCAGATTTTCTAGGCTGTTGTTGTCCACACTGACCTCTCCATCGAGGAGGTGGTGCGTCAGCGTCGGCCAGTTCTTGAGGCTGTAGTCGAGCGCCTTGGCTGTGATGCTGCCCTCAGGCACACGTGACCGCTCCAGTTGCAGCCAGGCATGCAGTTGCTCCCACAGCGGCTTGGCGTCGCTGTGCCTCCTGGCCTGACGTTGCTCGCTGCTCAGCGTGGCGAGCTCGCGCTCAAGACGGTAGATCTGCGCGATGCGACGCAGCGCCTCTGGGGCGACCGTGCTGTTGCCCTGGTTCCGCAGCAGTTCGTCGTACCGACGTCGGGCATGAGCAAGACATCCCGCCGCTACGCGACCGGGGCTGGCTTGCAACACGCTGTCATAGGCAGCGTATTCGTCGCGCACCAAGGTACCTTGCCAACATCGCTCGTTGCGGTCTTCGCTAGCACCTCCCAGGAAGGCAATCGGGTACTGCGCGCCTCGGCCAATACAGAAGTCGTAGATCACGCCAGGCAGTGGATCGAAGGCGCCGCGCGAGTAGGCCCAGACGTACGCTCGCTTGGTCTTGCCGGCTCCCGGGTCGAGCAATGCCACCGGCGTCTCGTCGGCGTGCAGCCCCCTTGCTGCAAGTACGAAGCGCTTGTGCGCTTCATAGAGCGGTTCAAGCGCCGCACCAGCACGCCCGGACCAGGCAGCCAGTGTTGAGCGCGGCGTGTGTACGCCCGAACGGGCGTTGATCGTCTCCTGCCGGTAGTAAGGCCGATGGTCGACGAAGCGGCTGATCAGCGTGTGCGCCACCAGCCCGGCTGCAGGCAGCCCACCGTCGATGATCTGGGGTTCGACGGGTTCCTGCACCAGGCGTTGGCAGCAGCGGCAGGCCCACTTGCCATAGATGTGGCGGTGCACGAAGAACTCCGCCGGCACGATATCCAGCTTCTCGCTGACGTCCTCACCCACGCGTACCATGGTCCGTCCACAGCCCGGTGTTGGGCAGTGAGTATCCTCGGGTTCGTGGTGATGCTCGACTCGGCGCAGGTGGGCCGGCAGTGGCTGGCGACGGGGCTTGCGCGTGGACCTGGTGTTGTCTTCAACAGAGGGCTCGCCCTTGGCCTGCTGTAACTGCGCTTGCAGACTGGCCTCGTCCTCGGCCAGGGACTCCTCGAACAGCCGGCGCTGCTCAGCGCTCATCGCCTCGGTCTTGGCCCCGAACTTCCAGGCCTTGAGTCGCGCCAGCTCGAAGGTGATCTTCTCGATCTTGACGTCCTTGAGCTTGATCTCGCGTTCCTGCTGCTGAATGTGTGCGAGCATCTGCTGCGCCAATGCCAGCACGTCCTCGGGCGCGAGGTCCTGAAGGCCTTGATCTTGTAGTTGGCGCAGGTTCAGCATGGAGCCATCGTGCCAGCCACCGGGCACTACCACCATCCGGATTTATGCTGTCAACGCGCCGTGATCATCCTCATATCCGCGTAATGGCGCGCAGGTCCTCCAGGCGCTGCCAAGGCAGGCCGAGGACCAGGGCGTCGAACTGCGCCTGCGTCAGTTGTGCGCCGGTGGCGCCGGCCTGTACCGCAGGCCAGACAAATCGTCCCTGGTTGAGGCGGCGAGCGGCGCACCACACGCCAAAGCCGTCATGTATCAATAGCTTGACGCGGGTGTGGCGGGCGTTCGCAAACAGGTAGGCGTGATGAGACTGGGCTGCGCCGAAGACCTGTACCACGCGCGCCAGCAGCCGCTCGGTGCCGGCACGCATGTCGATGGGCTCGACGGCCAACCACAGCGCGTCGATGCGGATCATCGCAGCCAGTCCCGAAGCAGTTGGGCACATTGCTGTGCCGCTGACAGAGGCCAGTGCACAACCAGCGTGCCGCCTGGGCGCTGGATCTCGATGCGGATGGCGTCGGGAGCTACCGGAGCTGGCGTCTCGCATGGGACCGCCTAGGCCGGCTGCATGGTTGGTGTCAAAGGCTGAACATGCAGTGGAATAAACGCACGGCCCTCGCGCTGCGTTGCCCGCATCTGGCGTTCACGTTCCTCTCTGACCCATCTGTGCACCATGTTCGGGTGCAGCCCATGGCTGAGCGCCACGCCGGCTACCGATGCCCCAGGCTGGCGAGCTTGCTCCAGTACCGTCGCCTTGAACTCGGCGCTGTACTCTCTGCGGCGCGGCCGCTCGATAGTTGTCGACACTCGATCCATCGTCCCCACGATCCTCCATCGTGGGGACGATGCAGGATCCCGTGGATCGATTCAAGGCGGAAGAACTGGACGCTTACCCCTCATGTTCCGTAAGCAGCTCTTATAAAATGCAATTAATCGCCTTGATGCGACCAAAAACTTGAACGGAAGCTTGTATCAATGGGATGGCGCCGAAATTTCACGATGGTGAAGGTTCGGCGCAGGCTGCTATTTCTTGCTGCCCCAGCCGATCCGATGCCGCTCCTGAGTAGCTTCATGCCGCGCATCCTCTTCGCTGTGCAAGTAGCCGCTCGTCGTCGGCTGTGCCCAAAGTTGTCGCGCGCAGCCAGTGCGCTGAGGCGCTGGCCAGCACCGCGGCTTGCGGTTCCCATCCCGGCGCGCGCCCCCGCACGCGCTGCGCGGCCATGCGCCCCTACGCGATAGGCTGGCAACCTCAGACTACCATCGGCGTGGTAGCGCCATCGATCGACAGGATGGAGCCCGAAATATAGCTGGCCCGTGGCGAGGCGAGGAACAGCACAGCGTCCGCCACCTCTTCCGGCGTGGCCAGGCGGCCCAGGCCGGTGCGCGCGTTGGCGCGCGCCAGCGCCTGCTCCACTGTCATGCCGCCGATGCGCGCATCCACTTCCATGCCCTGCTGCAAGCGCTCGGTATGCGTAGCCGACGGATTGACCGCGTTGACGCGCACACCCTGCTTGCCGTAGGCATTGGCCAGTCCGGCGCTGGCCAGCATCAATGCAGCGTTAGCTGCGCCACCCGCCAGGTGGGCGGGGTTGGCCATCTTGCCACCCATGCCCACGATGTTGACGATGGCGCCGCGCCCTTGCTGCGCCATGCGCTTGACCACCGGGTCAATCACATTGATGTAGCTGAAGTACTTGGCGGTCATGGCTTCCTGCCACAGTTGTGGGGTCAGCTCGTCCGGCGGCCGGCGCTTGGCCGCGCCGGCCGAGGTCACCAGAATGTCGATGCCGCCAAGTCCTGCCACCGCTTCTTCCACCGCGCGTGCGGCCTCGGCGATATGGGTCAGATCGGCGGATACCGCGACCACGTCCTTGGCAAATTCGCCCTGGCCTTCGGCCAGCTTGGCGCAGGCCTTCGCCAAGTTTTCTGCGCTGCGCGAAACGATGGCCACGCGCGCGCCCTCACGCAGAAAGCCGACCGCGCAAGCGAGGCCGATGCCGCGGCTGCCGCCGGTGATGAGCACCCGTTGATTGCGGAGTTCGAGATCCATGATGGTGTGCCTTGGCTGGTGGGGAGTGCGGGCGTCGTTCGACAAATGGCGCATCCCCATGTGTGGCGGGCCGGTTGCAACGCCGGTGAGATGATAGGGGGTGATCATAGCGCGCCTGTTGGTGCCCACTATAGTTTCATGATGGTGAAATAATTTCCACGGGCGTCTACCTCTTGCTGCCCCAGCCGATCCGATGCCGCTCCTGCGTGGCTTGATGGCGAGCATCCTCCTCGCTGTGCAGATAGCCGCTCGTCGTCGACAGCGAGCTGTGCCCGAAGTTGTCGCGCACAAAGCGCAGGTCGACCTGTTGGTCGGTCATGTGCGAGCCGGCGGTGTGGCGCAGCCAGTGCGCCGAGGCACTGGCCAGCACCGCGGCTTGCGCCTCCCATTCCGGCCCGCGCGCACGCAGGCGCGCCGCGGCCATGCCGAACACCTCTTTCAGGATCAGGTGCAGCGCGCCGCGTGACAGCGGTTTCTCGCTGCCCGCTTTTCCAATCACCGGCAGCACCAGCGGACGCGTCTCCCCGAACTGCGGGGTAGGCGGCAATTCGTGGGCGCGGCGGTAGCGCGCCAACTCGGCAATCAACTCGTCGGTCGCCGGCACCAGCCGGGTCTTGTTGCCCTTGCCGGTGACCTCCAGCCACCAGCGCTCGATGCCCTGGGCATCGCGCCGGCAGAAGAACGCGCCCATGGGGGTGGCCGTCAGCTCGGCGGCGCGCAAGCCGCCCAGATAAAGCACCGTCAGCACCCAGCGGCAACGGGCCGCGTGCAGGCGTTCCCGCGCCGTCTCGGCCGGCATTGCTGCGACCGTGTTTTTGACCACCTCCCACAGGTCGTGGCTCAGATAGCGGGTGATGCGCGCCTGGGCGGGGGCGCGGCGGCGGCGGGCGAGGGCGAGCGGGTTGCCGGCCAGGTAGCCCGCCTCGGTCAGCCAGGCGAACAAGGCGTTCAGGATCACCAGCGCCTGGCGCACGCTGCCGGGCGACAGCGGCCCCGCAAACGGGCGCCAGTCCGGATGATTGCGCGCGAGCTTCTTGGTCCCGGTCAGCACCCAGCGCGCGGCCGGTTGCGGATCGGCGAGGAAGCGCTCGTAGGCAAGCAGGTCTTCATGGGTCAGCGAGGACAAGGGCTTGCCCAACTGAAGCACGGCCCACAGGATCAGCCGCTCCACCTCGCGGCGATACGTGGTGAGCGTCGCGGTGCTGTCTGCGTAGCGGGCAAGCCAGGCGGTCACCGCGGCATTTCCTCAGCGTCGCAGCACGACAAACGTTTCAACCATCGATCGAAATGCAGCACACTTCGCCGGTGCATGAGTCCGAGAAACTCCCGCGCGAGACTGCGGACCTCGCCCACCACGGGTTCGATCTTGCACAGCGCCTTCACGAACCGCTCGTGGTCCGCACTCTTTGGCTCCTCGATGGCGAGGTTCCTCCATCGTAGAACGGAGCAAGTCTGTCACTCCGGAATCCAGCTGGAACCCGCGTCGAATATAGAAATCCGGCCGGTGAATTGACACTATTGCTTGCACTCCCCACGAAGCAAAATCGTCAATTCGCATTAGTCCGGATTAATTTCGTCAATTGGCGTCCTAGACTTCGAATCCCGCTCGTAAGGCATTGATCTCATGGAAGATTCTCTGCATATAGCGGAGCCGGTTGCGCTCGTCCGCCCGCGCGGTGCGCACCGCTTCGAAGCATTCAGTCCAAAGCTGAAGCGGCGGCTGACTTTCTACCGACGCTGTGCGCTCGATCAATGGGTCTTGATCGAATCCGATCCGGCAATCGGCCACTTTTGTGAGCGCCCCGGATTCATTCAGTTTCGAGAGAGGCGGCACTTAGCAGACTTCCTGGTCTCGTACTCCGATCGTCAAGAGTTGATCCTCCTGCCGGATCCAGTGATCGATGAAGAAGCGAAGGAGGGCCTCGAGTTGAACGCTGATACGGTCAATGTCCGGTTGGTCGACGCGGCCGAACACGCCGCTTCACGCGTCTGGATAGAAAACTGGCTGCGTATGCTGCCGAGTATCATAGCCACGCAAGGTCTCGTGTCGGTGTCCTTGCTTGATGCGGTCGAGCGCTTTGTCGCCAGTCGAAAGACGCTTTCAGCCATCGAGCGAGAGTTCTCGAAAGGTGACCCCGTGCTCGTGCGGGCCGCCATCTTCAATCTGCTGCATACCGGTCGCGTGCATGCTGAGGAACTGCGAACCGACGCATTGTCGTGGATGACGAAGTTTGCAGTCAGGGAGTCCTGATGATGCCGCGCCGAAAGCCTGAGTTCCAATCCCTCGATTTGAACGCGTGGCCTAGCATAGCGTGGACGGAGCTTGACGCCGAAGTGCGAGAGGTCACGAAGGTAAGAGTGCAGGCCATCGAGCGTTATGCGAGCGGCGAAAGTGTCAAGGAAATTGAGAAGGCAACCGGCGTGGACCGTCGACAGCTCTATCGGTGGCTCGAGCGAGGCTTGGCGCTGCATCCTGACGGACGCATCTTTGGATTCCGCGCCTTGCTGAGGTACGTGCGGGTCAATGAGTACGTCCGCATAAGTCCCGTCAATGGTCGGCCCAGCGAAGATGGACGGGGTAAAGCAGGCGCGTTCGCGCTCTTCTTAGAAAGCTATCCGGCGCTGGCAGGATGGCTGCTCCTAAAAATAAAACAGCGCCGCGTGTTGCTCAAACAGGTGCATACCAATGGACGACTTCATACGCGCTTGGTCGGCCTGCATGCCCTGCACGGGGAGTTTCTGTTGCAATGCCGGTCCCTCGGCCTGACGGCGGTGGATTACCCCTTCAATACGGAAGGCGGTGCCATTCGGTCGCTATCCGCGCGCCTTAAAGACGAGTTGTCGCGCAGTTTCCGCACCGCGGCACGGGCGGCAGGCGCCACGCACCTGAAGGGGCTTCCGCACTACGATCAGGCGGAAAGTCGGCCGGCCATGCGCCCCTACCAGGTCGTAGAATTCGACGGTCACCGACTCGATATCCGTCTCAAGGTGGTCGTACGCGATGCATTGGGCTTTGAGCATGAATTCGAGATCGAACGCGTTTGGTTACTTGCGATCATCGACGTCTGCACGCGTGCGGTGCTGGGCTTTCACCTTGGGCTTGGCCTACGCGCAAGAGAAAAAAGATGGACATCAGGCCGAGCCTTGAAATTACTGGAATCGGCAGACCGCGAGACGTCCATTAGATTGGGAGAAAAAGTGGACACAACGTCCGTCGCGTGTCCATCTTCCTCCACAAGTTTGCTATATCGTATTTCGAGATCTAGCGCGACTGCAAGGGCAGGACACTACCGCCACGCAGCGCGGCCAGCTCCTTGCGCAGGCTGAATACCTGGCGCAGCAGGGCGAGTTCGCGAGCCAGCGACTCGTCAAGCTGTGCCTGCAGATCCTTCGCGTTGCCCTTCGCTCGGTTCAGACGTTCGGTCAGTTCGAGCTTTGGCCGCTCGGTTACGGCGTTGGCCGCATCGATTGCTGCGATCAGCTCGGCAAACTGAGGACGCGACTTCTTGATGCTGCCTTTCTTGCGGCCCGCCTCGATCGCCACGGTATCGTTGTTGATACGCGCACCCTTGCGCTTCTTCAGCCGCTCAAGGGCGGCGTAGTAGTCGGTCATGGCATCGCTCATGCGGCCTCCGGTTTCATCAGTTTCTCTTGCGCGTCAAGAAGTCGTTGCAGCGTCTGTGCCTCGATGCGGCATTCGACGCTCGCCTCATCGACAGCGCGCAGCTTCTCGACTGTGGTGCGCTGTGCCTTGATCACGCGCTGAAGCTTCGACGGCACGATCACGAGGTTACGGCAGTTCGATTCAAGGCAATCCAGACGCATCCAATCGAGCGGCGTCGACTTGCACGGCTCGACGCTGGCGCACCCGCCAAGCACCGTCTCACGGTACGCCAGTTCGCCCTTCCCGAACATCCTCACCGTCTGCTCGCGTGAGTAGACCGACACAGGCGACGCCTGCACGGCACGGCTCTGTGTCCATGCTGCGTGCCCCCCGAACAGCCGCTCGTCAGAGAACAGCACCTGCTCAGCGTACGCAAGGTACTCGGACAGGCCCTGTGCCTCGGCCCATTCTTTCGCGAAGTGAGCCTTGTCGGTGTCAATGAAGCCCTGCGCAAACGCCGAGCCGCGAGCGTAGTACATGCTCATTTCCTGCGTGATGTGCTGCAACTGACGTTTGAGCGTCGGTAGCGTGACGAGGCCGCTGCGTTGCGCATACAGCGCGAGCGAGCGGCGAAGCTGATGACGCGTGAACGGCCACTGCTGCCCGACCGCGTACTTCGGTTCGTCTTCCCATGCGCGGTGCATGTCGACACGCTTCAGTTCAGCGATGTCCTCGGCCGTGATCGTCGGGAAGACGCGCTCACGAAAAGCTTCGACTTCGATATATATGGTAGTGGGCGCCCGGTTTGCCACGTACTTGAGATGCAGACCCATCCGACAGAACAGCAGGTGGGAACCGTCCTTCGATTCGGCGTAGCCTGGTGCGCCGTGCGCACGATGCGCTTCGCCCGACAGCCGTTGCGCGAGCCTGACGGCGCGAGCACCGAGCGGGCTCGTCACCCAGCATGCGCGTTTGGGACGCCCGCCGGACAGCTTGGTCGTCACGCCCTCGATGGCGTAGTGCATCACACCATCCAGCCGGGTCTCCCTCAGACAGTCGTACGGCAGGTTCTCTGCTTCCATCGCGCGCATGCCGGTGAACGACAGGATGACCAGCTGGCATAACGCGCTGATCGAGGCCACAAGCGACATCACGACGTAAGGGGAGTCCGTGCACCCGAAGTGGACAGCAGCCGTCTTCAGTGAGGCACAGACGTCAGGGCGTTCGCCAGCGTATGCGCGCGCGAGGTAGTCCGATAGCGCGTTCGCGACGCTCTCGGCGATCCCGAGATCATGCTCGCAGGTCGACAGGAAGTGCTGGTAAATCCGCGTCGGGATGACCGCGTATTGGGAGTTTCCGGCGTGTTGCGCGGAGCGTTCGAGCAGGGGCTTATGCAGTTGGGCCAATGGCACGCGCAGCCCTGTGGCCTCGGCGCCCACTCGGTAAAGTTTCGCCAGAATCGAATGAAGGCGTTGGGCCTTCATGTCCATCCCGGCTTGTGCCGCATAGTCCAGAACAACGGCGACGCTGGATAGCCCCTCATAAAGAGTAAGCTGGCGTTCGGCGGCAAAGTAAGCAAAGTCCTTCAGGTAAACTGAGCAACCTTGAAGAGTACTGGACGCAGGTACCGTCTCGCTCGCTTCGTGCATCAGAAAGTACATGACCTGCTTCCACTGACGTGTAGTCGCGTCTGAAAGGGTGCGGCCTGCGTCGTTAAGCGGATGACCCCTAAAGTGGATACTGGTGCGGCGCGATCCAATCGTATATGCACGGATGTCCCAGGCGTCGTCACCAAACAGCGAAGCAGCTTTCCCGGCCTTGTCGGGTGTCACGACCGCATCGTCTTCGATCCGATACCAGTCTGGGCGCTCGGCGAGCGCCGCGATCAGCGTATTGTTCATGCCACTCCCAATTCGTAAAGCTGATCAAGCTTGGTCGACCAGAAAGCGTCCAGGTTTCCATCAATATCAACGTCGTGCTCGATCTGACCGACCAGCGCGGCGTCGCGCTTCCGTATTTCATTCAGGAGGAAGTCGACCCTTCGCAGCACCGCGCCGAACGAGCTCTCGTACTGCTCGAACGAGTCAGCACGCCCGCTTACGAGCCTGACGCAGTGACGGCAGCTCAGCAGCTTGCGGATGTCGGCGGCGTCAGCGTGCACGCGGTACTGATCGCAAAAGATACACCCTTCGGTCGAGCGGCAGTCAGGCAGTACGGTGACCGAAGCCGCGATCGGCGCGGGCTTGTGGAACTCGATGCAGACGCCCACCGCGCTCTTGATGGAGCCCGCCGGGTCGTTGCCAGCCTTCAGCACCGTCTTCTCGACTGAAGCGAGGAATGCACCCATCTCAGCCTTGTGCGCGGTGTCCGTGCCGTTCGAGTACGAGCGCAGCGCCGTGGCCAAGGAGTGGCCCATCAGCCTGGCTGCAACGACAGGACCGTGATTGCTCACCGCCCAATCCTGCTTCGCCGCACGCCACTGACGAGCGCTGATGCGCGGCAGCACAATCCCGAGCGTCTCGAGCCGACTATAAAGCCGATCAAGGAACTGGGCTGAGAGAGCCGTTAGCCGCCGTAGCTGCGCATGATGCCCGAGTACGACGAACAACGCGTCACAGTCTTCGTCCTGCACAAGATACCTGCGCAATGCCAGATACGCCTTGAGCTTTGGCATGAAGGCCAGCGAGACGGTGAACGCAACTTCCCTTCCACCTGCACGGTACTTAACCTCGCGAAACTTCTGACGTACAACAGATGCATCCTGCAGGGTCGCGGCGAGCTCCGGGCTCCATTTCATTGCCAGCAGCTGCGCGAGGCTGACGCCCGTTTCAGCCAGAAACAGCGTGGCGAAGCAAAAGGCCGCCAACGAAGCGTGCGAGCGACGGATCGGTGACTGTGCGTCTTCGTTGGCCGCCACGAGATGTTTGGCAGTTAACCACGCGATGCCCCACGAACGATGGCGAGGATTGTTAGCTCCAGCCTCGGCCAAGCGCCTCGTGATCTCTTCCCGGGTGCGCAGCTGTCCCGTCTCCAGATTCCAGCCAAGCAAGCCGTACGAGTCGTGCCCTTTTCTGCGGCCATGTGTGTGCGGAACGAGGCAAAGATTCTCACCTCGCGCCGTGGTCACGCGCAACGGATAAGGCTTGAAGTCGAGCACCAGCGTGCTGATGCTGCTGAAGAGCGCGTCAGCCCACGCGAGCAAGGCGGCTTGTGCCTCGGCGTCGGGCACAACTGTCGTTCCATTAGCATACCATTGCTGGCGCAGCACCCTCGCATCGGCGCAGAAGTCGTCGTTTCTGAAGAACTCACGAAGCATCGACAACAGATTAGGCTGAATGCCCGCGACGGTATTGTGGTTCAGCTTGCCTAGTGAGACCTGTTCACGCTTTTCGCGAAAGAAGCGATGAACTGCCTCCGCCGTAGCATTCTCGTCACAGAGAACCTGATGCAATCCCAGCCTGTCGGCCCAGTTGGCGAAGTCAAGCACGCCGCGCAGAGCACCGTAGATAGTCTCCGGACGCAAGGCGCCAAGGGTCAAACGCTCGGAAAGCTGCGTCACCAGCAGGCGTACAACCTTAGTGCGTTCGCTGCTAAAGCTTCTGGGATCGAACGTGTGCCGCGCGTGCCGCGTGTTCGACGTGTCACGCGTCAGGTAGCAGATCTGCCCGATATCGGAACGGGTGCGAATTCCTTCCCACTTTAGCAGCGCGCGCTCGGGATGCAGCAGCGTCGTGCCCACCGCGAGTGGCATGCGAACTTCCTCGTACACCCGGCTCATACTGCCACCCCGGTGTCTAGGGCGCGCGTGACCAGCGTCGACAGGTGTGTGCCCCAGCTGTCCTGCACAGCGTCGAACAGCTTGCGGTTCTCGCGGTAGCTGAGGTAGCCCTCGGTGGTGGACAGTCGTGCGTGCCACATCAGCTGCCGCAACTGATCGAGCGCCCGTGTGTACCTGGTCTCATTCGCGGTCATCGCGTCGACCATGTTCAGCCCAAAGGTTGCACGCAGGTCGTGGAAGCTAAACTCGTACCTGAGGTTGCCGAGCCGCTCGCGCATCATGGGCAATAGTTCGTCCTTGATGAACTGGCGCACGGCCTGTCCAGTCTTGACGTGACGGCGCACCTTTGGGCCAGTGCTGACCGGGCCGCGCGATGCGAGATCATCGTAGAGCGGCGCACCGCGATGGCTCAGAAAGAGCGGCTGGTCGTGGTCATCTCCGCCGTCTGCCAGTTGGCGACGCTTGCGCGCACGATCGCTGTGCACGTAGATGTACAGCCGCTCGTAGAAACCCCGGGGCAGGTGCAACACGCCCTTGACACCGCCCTTCGTGTCGATGCCCGTACCCGGCCCGCAGGCGAGACGGATGTCGTCGCCGTGAAACTCGCCTGGCTTGCGCATTACGTGTTTCGCGCGCACGGTCAATACCGTCTGGATGCGAGCGCCCGTCAACAAAGCGAACAGATGAACGAGCGTCATCTCGATGTTGCCGAGAGCGGCTAACGATTCAAGCAACACCGACTGCTCGGAAGAGGAGAGCGGGCGCAGGCGCCCGCCGTCCTGAATGCGATCGTCCCACGGGTCTTCCGCGCGGCGACAGCGGATCGACAGGTCAGTGGTCTTGACCTCGATCACGCCGCTGAATCCCTTCTGGTCCTTGACCTCAATGAAGCGATCAGATTCAACCCACGGCGCGTTCGCGGGCCTGAAGCCGGCTTCGGTTATGAGCCAGCGATAGAAGCGGGCTATAGCACCCATACGACGCTTCGCGACACCCGCAGACAGTTCGCCCGCCTGCACGGCCAGCCTGATCGATGCGCTATAGCGGTAGGTCGGCCGTTGTCGCTTGTTTGCGGGGAACGTTAGCCAGTCGATATCCTCGTCGTCCAGGTAACGACGGAACGCCACCAGATCGTCAGCGATGCTGGCGAACGTCAGCATATTGGGCGAGGACTTCGACTCCAGCATATCGATGAGCCAGATGTTCGCTTCAGCCCACGGCGCGCCGTCAGCAAGTCGGACAACGGGAAAGAGAGGGAAGGTGCTTGGGATCCACTGCGGTCGTGCGTCGCGCCGCTTGCCGGTGGCGGGGTCTGCGAGCGGGACCGTGTGATAGACGGTGCCACCCTCGGGTGTGGTGATGCTAACCGGCGTCGCGCCGGGAGTGTCGCGGTCAACGACCTCGGTAAGCGGTAGTTGCCGGATGGTGGTTCTTCTTGCGATCATCGCCCAGATCCTCTTATGTGTTTGGAGGTGTCTGCTTTAACACAGCCTGCGAGTATCAGCAGATCGTTCTTGGCTTGCGCATATTGGCCGCGAGTATAGCCGCTACGACGTCATCAAGACCATCGAGTCGGCCTTGGAGCCGCATCGACTGCGCGACTTCACGATTCCTGGCTTGGCCTACGGTCCGCACGACGGCTTTCCCTCACAGCGCCTCCCAGAGCTGGCGTATACAACCTGGGAATGGATGAAGCTGGACAACGCGAAGGCGAATCTCGCCAAGGAGACGCTCGACGCGTTGTGTGAGTTCGTTGGCTGTTGCGCAGACACAGGACCGAAGTACAGTCCCGATGATCGCCCCTACATCGAACGCTTCTTCGGGACTATTGCGAGCAGGCTGTCTTCCAGATTGCCTGGCTACACGGGTTCGCATCCCCGTGATTTGCGGCGCGCGCTGGCCGATCCGAAGGGAAAGCTACGCTTGTATGTGTCGTTTGACGAGTTAGAGGAGTTGGTCGAATACGCTATTGCGAGCTACAACGGCACGCCGCATGCCGGCCTGAACAATGTCACGCCGCTTGAAGCGATGGAGTATTTCATTCGCGGCAAGGAACAGTTGGTGACATGGCTGCCCGAGCATCGTCGCCGTACCCTTTGTCTAATGCAATCGGCCAAGCGTTGCACCGTACGAGCATATCTCCAGCAGGGCGTTCGACCGCACATCAACTTGTATGGTGTGCGCTACACAAGCAACGTCCTTGCGTGCAGCACGGATTTGATCGGCAAGAGCTTGCTTATTTACCTGAATGCCGATGATCTTCGCTGTGTCCGCGCGTTCCAACCAGACGGCGCTGAGTTTGGGGTCTTGGAGGCGCAAGGGGCTTGGGGCGTGATACGGCATAACCTGAAACTACGCCAGCAAATCAATCAGGAGAAGAAAGACAAGAAGCGGTCGCGTGGGCCCGTTGATGCGGATCCCATCGGAGACTACGTCGACGGAAAGATGGCGCAGGCAAAGAAGTCACGGAAGGCGGCATCCGAACTGGCGGAAGCAAAGCGGATTCTGTCATCCGCGCCGACGGCGCGAACTGCGATGGGGCGGGGAGCATCCGCCGCGCAGACCGCAACGAACGCCGCGTCAGAGCAGAAAGTAGACAAGGCTTCCGAGCAGAAAAAAACACCGACTCGACCGAAGAAGCTGTCTATCGGTACCGGCCAAGTCTTTTAACCCTGTCCTCCGCGAGGGAGTCATCATGTCGCTTCAGATACCGCGTCCGATCGATCCATCGCTGCACCCCTTGGTCACCGGCAACTATCGTATCGCCACGCCGGCCATCGAAGAGCTCTACGAACTGGTCACTCGATGTCTGCGCTACAGAATTATGGGCGCCCTGATCTACGGCCCGTCGCGCATCGGTAAGACACGGGCGATCGAGTACGTGCGATTGCTGTTGGCACGCGAACACCCACGGATGACCAGCTACCACGCACGATGCGAACACAAGCCGAGGCATGCCGAGGGACCATTCTTCGCCAACCTGCTTGAAGCGGTTGGCGACCCGGATCCTAACGCTGGCGCCAACCCGGCCAAACGTATGCGCCTCGCACTGAGGATTCGTGAGGCCGCCGCTCGGGCAGGAAGTGGGACGGTTCTGCTTTTCTGTGATGAGGCGCAGCGCTACAACGACAATGAATACGAATGGCTGCGTGATGTTCACGATGCGCTGGATCGACAGCAGATCAAGTTGTTCACCTTCCTCGTCGGGCAACAGGAATTGCTCGCTCAGAAAACGGCCATGCAGTTGGCTGGGAAAACTCAGATTGTCGCGCGGCTGATGGTCGAGGAATTGGCCTTCTACGGCATACGAAATGCGAAGGACGTGGCAACGTGTTTGAGCGGCTATGACGAGACGGCTTATCCCGAGCGTAGCGAATGGAGCTTTACCCGATTTTACGTTCCGCAAGCCTTTGATGCTGGCTATCGACTGGTCAGCGATGCCGACGCGCTGTGGGACGCGTTCGAGACGGCGCACCACAAGGCCAGCTTGCCTGGGGCTCTCGAGATCCCAATGGAGTCGTTTGTCCGTGCCGTAGAGATCCTGCTAAAGGATAGCGAGCTCAGGGATTGCCCGGGCTACTGTCCCGAGCCAGCGCTATGGGCGCACGCGGTACGGCATTCCGGTTACGTCCAGTCACGCCATGCAATCGGTCGTGTGCTCGTCTCCGCTGCCTTGTGAGGGCATTCTAAGGTGGCCCGCTTCCCTATCCTCACGCTCGACGAGGCGAAGCTCACTCCGGCGCTGGGCTACGTGTTCGACAAGAAGTGGATCGATCCACGGGAATCGCTCGTCTCGATCCTCTGGAAACTCAAAGTGGCGAATGCCTTGTCAGGCGTCGCTGTGATGCGGTTGGTAAGGTTGGACATCGATCCCTACGAGAGCCTTCCGCCGCAGAGAGGATTCATCGATGTCGTTCGGCTGAACGAAGCGCTGGGCTTGCCAACCAAATCGCTGCACATGGCACTCATCGAGCAAACCAATCAGCGACGCTATAGCGAAGTGTTTCGCTACTGCCATTTCTGTATGGTGCGTGGGTACCACTCCCTCTTGCACCAACTAGAGACAGCGAGTCGATGTCCTGCGCATCGTTGCCCTGTGGAGTCGGCATGTAGGCAGTGCGGACATCAAGCGCCGTATTGCCTGAATGTGCAGCTTCTCGAGGCACCACACCGTTGCGCGCATTGTCATGCATTCTATGGCAACGGGGCCTGGCGACCCGACCGACCACGGCCCATGAGGCCGGACCAACGCAAAGCGTTCGCGCGCTCGTACTTTGAGCAAGGCCTGGGATGCAGGAGCCATGGGTAGAGGGACCTTTACCTCTTTCGGCTCTCCGATGTCGGCTCGCCAGATGGAGCCGGCGTAGCATTCCGGGTCCGTGCAGGCATTTGCACGCCTTCGATTGACACTTCGCGACCCTCAGCCGGTGACAATATTAGTTCGCTGGGCGTAAGTCCTTGATTCTTTTGATGGTACGCCCGGTTGCCGCGCCGTTGCCGCGCGAATTGACGACATTCCTTCGGAAACGGTGACACTCTTCCTTTGTTCTACGGATGCAGGGTCAGTTCGCGCCGTTCCTCGCCCAAGTATGCCGAGACCCTCAGATTGCGTCCAGCCACGGCCGACGTGATCAGAGGGACACCGCCAAGTTCCTCCAGCCGCGACGGCATGGCGTGCCCGCAGGCGTACTCGACCGACGCACAGGTGACGCAGCGCACCTGCGCTAGCTCGATTGCCACCATCTGTTGCGGGGGGTCGGACATCACCCGAATCGCCACGTCCACTTCCTCGCGCAAGAGGTCGTCGACACGGTTGTCGAACAGCAGATCGAGAGCGATGTCGGGATATAGGCGCTTGAACTCGATCAGCCAGCCGGACATCACTATGTGCCCAAAGCCGGTTGGCAGGCTGAGCCGGACCGAGCCGTACAGGCCTTTGCCGAACATGGCCACCGACTCCTTGGCCGCCAACACTTCATTGCGAATGACACACCCATGGTGGTAGAGGCGTTGGCCGACCTCCGTGAGCTCGACCCGCCGTGTCGTGCGCCGCATCAGCTGCATGCCGACCGATTTTTCAAGCTGGGTCAGGTGATAGCTGATATTGGCCCGGCTCATCTTCATGTTCCGCGCGGCCAGGCTGAGATTCCCCGCTTCCACGATGTCGACGAAGAGTGTGAGTGCGCTGCCGTTGATCTGTCAAAAAATATTGAACAGAGTGTTCACTCTCTTTCTAATTGTCAAATTCATTCGATCATTAAACAATCCCTCCCATTCAAAGGAGATTCCCATGGCGCTTGATCAGGAAACTTTCCAACTGCTCAAGGACAGCGTCCAACGCTTCGTCCGGGAGCGGCTGGTGCCCGCCGAAAACCATTTGGAGGAGCACGACGAAGTGCCGGCCGACATCGTGGCCGACATGAAGGAGCTCGGCCTGTTCGGTATCTCGATTCCCGAGGAGTACGGCGGTATCGGGCTGTCGATGGCCCAGGAGTGCGAGGTGGCCTACGAACTCGGCCAGACGGCGCTCGCGTTCCGCTCGGTGGCGGGCACGAACATCGGCATCGGCTCGCAGGGCATCCTGATGGATGGCACGTCCGAACAGAAGGCCGAATACCTGCCGCGCATCGCCAGTGGCGAGTTGATCATCTCGTTCGCGTTGACCGAACCCGACGCCGGATCGGACGCGGCGTCGCTGAAGACGAAGGCCGTGGCCGACGGCAGCGATTACCTCATCAGCGGCACCAAGCGCTTCATCACCAATGCGCCGCGCGCCGGCGCCTTCACGCTGATGGCGCGCACCGGCGGCGCGGGGGCGGGCGGCATCTCGGCCTTCATCGTCCCGGCCGGTCTGCCGGGCCTGACGCTCGGCAAGCCCGACAAGAAGATGGGGCAGAAAGGCACGCGGACCTGCGATGTCAACCTCGACAGCGTGCGCGTTCCCGCCGCCAACATCATCGGTGGCGAGGCGGGCAAGGGTTTCAAGACGGCGATGAAGGTGCTCGACCGCGGCCGCCTGCATATCTCGGCCCTGGCGTGCGGCATGGCGCAGCGCATTCTGCAAGAGAGCGTGGCCTATGCGCAGCAGCGCAAGCAGTTCGGCCAGCGCATTGGCGACTTCCAACTGGTGCAGGCCATGCTGGCCGACAGCCAGGCCGAGCTGCTGGCAGGCTGGGCGCTGGTGCAGGGGACTGCGCGCCGCTATGACGCCAAGCCATCCGGCGTCAGCGATCCGGAGGTGAGTATGCAAGCCTCCTGCACCAAGCTGTTCACGACCGAGATGGTGGGTCGCGTGGCCGATCGCGGCGTGCAGATCCACGGCGGCTCGGGCTACATCAACGAGTTCCCAGTCGAGCGCTTCTACCGCGACGTGCGCCTGCTGCGCCTGTATGAGGGCACCACGCAGATCCAGCAGCTCGTCGTCGGCAAGCATCTGATGAAGGCCGCGTGAGGTTGACCATGCTTGACATCCGCAACGGCATCGCCGTCATCACGCTGGTCCACCCGCCCGTCAACAGCCTGGGCCACGCGCTGCGCGAACGCATCGTGCAGCAACTCGATGCCGCGTTGGCTGATTCCGCAGTGCGCGGCATCGTGCTGACCGGCAATGAGAAGACATTCTCCGCCGGTGCGGACGCCACCGAGTTCGGCACGCCGCGCCAGCTGCAGGACCCCATTTTGCGCACGGTCATCACCCGCATCGAGGCGAGCAGCAAGCCCGTCGTGGCGGCCATCACCGGTGTCGCCCTGGGCGGTGGCCTTGAACTCGCTCTGGGCTGCCATGGGCGCGTCGCGCAGGAAAAGGCCCGGATCGGTCTGCCGGAGATCACCCTGGGCCTGATTCCCGGCTCGGGTGCAACCCAGCGGCTGCCCCGGCTGGTGGGCATTGCTGCCGCCCATGCGCTGATGTCCGGCGGGCAGCCCCAGAGCGCCCGCCAACTCGCCAAGTCGGGCCTGTTCGACGACGTCGTGGCTGGGGACACGGTTGGCGCAGCCGCCGCTCTCGCGACGATGCTCGCTGAAAAGGGGCTTCCTTACCCACGGGCGCTGGATGGCGAGGTCGACGCCACCGAAGTCCAGGCAACGGTGGCCGCGCAACGCGCAAAGCTCACGGCCCGCCAAAAGCTGCAGCCAGCATACGGCGCGCTGCTCGACGCGCTGGCCGCATCCGCGCTGCCGTTCGACGAAGGCATGCAGAAGGAGCGCGAGCTGTTTCTGGCCCTCGTGCCCACGACGGTGGCCCAAGCGCTGCGCTACCAGTTCAAGGTTGAACGGGAAGCTACGAAGCTGCCGCCGGCGCTCCAGGCACCCGCGCGCGAGGTGCGCTCCATCGCTGTGATCGGGGCCGGAACGATGGGCTCAGGCATTGCCATCTCGGCGCTCGATGCCGGCTTGTCCGTACTGCTGCTGGAGCAGGATGAGGCCGCGCTCGAAAGCGGGAGGCAGCACATTGGCGATCACTACCGTGAGCGCGTGGCGGCGGGCAAGCTCTCCGCCGAGGCCGCGTCGTCCAATGAGGCACGCCTGCAGACCAGCCTCGAATGGGAACGCCTGCAGCAGGCCGATCTGGTGATCGAGGCTGTCTTCGAAGACATGGCCGTCAAGCAGGAGGTATTCCGCAAGTTCGATACCCATGCGCGGGCGGGCGCGGTGCTGGCGACGAACACGTCCTACCTCGATATCGATCCGATTGCCGCGGCGACTTCACGCCCGCAGGACGTGCTGGGGCTGCATTTCTTCAGTCCGGCCAACGTGATGAAGTTGCTGGAGGTGGTTCGCGGCGCAAAGACCGCCCCCGATGTGCTGGCCACCGGCATGGCGCTTGGCGCGACCCTCAAGAAGATGCCGGTGCTGACCGGCAACGCATTCGGGTTCATCGGCAACCGCATCTACAATGCCTATCGCCGCCAGTGCGAGTTCATGCTCGAAGACGGCGCGTGGCCTGAGGACGTGGACAATGCGCTCACTGGGCTGGGTTTTGCGATGGGGCCATTCGCGGTCGCCGATCTTTCCGGCCTTGACATCGCTTGGCGCATGCGCAAGGCGCAGGCGGCGACGCGCGATCCGCGCGAGCGCTACGTGGCCATTCTCGACCGGCTATGCGAGGCCGGGCGCCTGGGGCGCAAGACTGGCGCGGGCTACTACGCCTACGTGGACGGCAAGCAGGTGAAAACCACCGATGCGGCTGTGCGCGACGTGATCCTGCAGGCGAGCGCGCAGCGCGGCATCAACCGGCGCACGCTTGCACCCGAAGGGATCCAGCGCCGCGCCTTGCTCGCCATGGTCAACGAGGCCGCCTTGCTGTTTGCCGAAGGCGTGGCAAGCCGCCCCAGCGACATCGACGTGGTGCTGGTGCAGGGCTATGGCTTTCCGCGCTGGGAGGGCGGCCCGGTGTTCTGGGCTCGCCAGCAGGAGCGAGCCCGGCTTGAAGCCGACCTCAAGCACTTGGCAGAAGAGGCCGGTCACGGCTTCTCGTTGGGCGATCTCGATCCGCTGCTTTCAACCTGATTCAAAAATCATCATGAACACTTCCCAAGCCTTCATCTGCGACGCCGTGCGCACCCCCTTCGGCCGCTACGGCGGCGCTCTTGCTGGCGTGCGCACCGACGACCTCGGTGCTGTGCCCATCAAGGCGTTGATGGAACGCAACCCGAATGTGGACTGGACCGCCGTGGCCGACGTGCTCTACGGCTGCGCCAACCAGGCCGGCGAGGACAACCGCAACGTGGCACGCATGTCGTCGCTGCTGGCCGGCCTGCCCATCGACGTGCCCGGCGCCACCATCAACCGCCTGTGCGGCTCGGGCCTGGATGCCGTGGGCTCGGCCGCGCGCGCCATCAAGGCCGGCGAGGCCCGATTGATGATCGCCGGCGGCGTGGAAAGCATGAGCCGCGCGCCCTTCGTCATGCCCAAGGCCGAGAGCGCCTTCAGTCGCAGCAACGCGGTGTACGACACCACCATCGGCTGGCGCTTCGTCAACAAGCTGATGAAGGCGAAGTTTGGCGTGGACTCCATGCCTGAGACCGCCGAGAACGTGGCCGATGACTTCAAGATCGAGCGCGAGGCGCAGGACCGAATGGCCCTGGCCAGCCAGCAGAACGCTGCCGCTGCCATTGCCGCTGGCTACCTGGCCCAGGAGATCGTGCCCGTGTCCATTGCCCAGAAGAAGGGCGACCCCATCGCCGTGAGCCAGGACGAGCACCCCCGCGCCACCACGCTGGAGGCGCTGGCCATACTCAAGGGCGTGGTGCGCCCCGATGGCACGGTCACGGCCGGCAACGCCAGCGGCGTGAACGACGGCGCCTGCGCGCTTCTGCTGGCGAATGAGGAAGCCGCCAAGCAATACGGCCTGGTGCCCCGCGCCCGCGTGGTCGGCATGGCCACGGCCGGCGTGGCGCCGCGCATCATGGGCTTCGGCCCCGCGCCGGCCGTGCGCAAGGTGCTGCAGCTCACCGGCCTGACGCTCGACCAGATGGACGTGATCGAGCTCAACGAAGCCTTTGCCGCCCAGGGCCTGGCCGTGCTGCGCGACCTCGACATCGCCGACGACGACAAGCGCGTCAACCAGTGGGGCGGCGCCATTGCGCTGGGCCATCCGCTGGGCGCCTCGGGCGCACGCCTGGCCACCACCGCCGTGAACCAACTGCACACGCTGGGGGGCCACTATGCGCTGTGCACCATGTGCATTGGCGTGGGCCAGGGCATTGCCGTGATTCTCGAAAAAATCTGACGCCCCAAGCTGACCGATCGCCGCACCGTCCTGTGCTGCGTGTCGCTTTTCCGAGTTCCGAACAGCAGCACAAGAACAATCGCTGGAGACTACCCACCAATGAGCCCTGAAGACATTCTGAGCACCTACGGCCCGCGTGAAGCGATGGAATACGACGTGGTCATCGTCGGCGCGGGCCCGGCAGGCCTATCGGCCGCGATCCGCCTGAAGCAGCTGGCCGCCGACAAGGGCGGCGAAATCAACGTGTGCGTGCTGGAAAAAGGCTCCGAACCGGGCGCGCACATTCTCAGTGGCGCCGTGATGGACCCCAAGGCCATCACCGAGCTTTTTCCGGCCTGGAAGGAACAGGGTGCGCCGCTGAACCAGCCTGTCACCGGCGACGACGTGCTATTCCTCTCCGAGACCGGCCACAAGCGCACGCCTGACGCCCTGGTGCCGCGCAACTTCCACAATGATGGCAACTATGTCGTCAATCTGGGGGCCGTCACGCAATGGCTGGGCCAGCAGGCCGAGGGCCTGGGCGTGGAGATCTTCCCCGGCTTCGCGGCCGCCGAGGTACTCTACAACGAAGACGGCTCCGTCAAGGGGGTGGCCACCGGCAATATGGGCATCGGCAAGGACGGCGAGCCGACCGAGAACTTCCAACTCGGCATGGAGCTGCATGCCAAGTACACGGTTTTCGCCGAGGGCGCGCGAGGCCATCTGGGCAAGCAGATCATTGCCCGCTTCAAGCTCGACGAGGGCAAGGACCCGCAAAGCTACGCCATTGGCATCAAGGAGCTGTGGGAGATCCCAGCCGACAAAGCCAAGCCCGGGTTGGTGGTGCACACCGCCGGCTGGCCGATGGGCAACGACACCTATGGCGGCGGCTTCCTCTACCACCTCGAAGGCAACAAGGTCACGCTGGGCTTCGTGACCGGGCTGGACTACAAGAACCCCTGGCTCTCGCCGTTTGAGGAGATGCAGCGCTGGAAGAGGCACTCGGCGATCAAGGCGCACATCGAGGGCGGCAAGCGCGTGGGCTACGGCGCGCGCGCCATCACTGCCGGCGGGTTGCTGAGCCTGCCCAAGACCGTGTTCCCGGGCGGCGCGCTGGTCGGCTGTGACGCGGGCTTTCTGAACGCAGCGCGCATCAAGGGCAGCCACGCGGCCATCAAGACCGGTATGCTGTGCGCCGAGGCGGCCTTCGAGGCTGTGACGGTGGGCCGCGCCGGTGACGAACTGGCAGCCTACCCGGCGGCCTTCGAGCAGAGTTGGCTGCGCACCGAGTTGCACCAGTCGCGCAACTTCAAGCAGTGGTTCAAGAAGGGCAGCACCATCGGCGCGCTGATGACCGGCATCGAGCAGTGGTTCCTGCCCAAGGTCGGCGTGAGTACCCCGCCCTGGACCATCCACCGCACGCAGGCCGACCACCTGTACCTCAAGCCGGCGGCCGATTGCCCCAAGATTAGCTATCCCAAGCCCGACGGGGTGCTGACCTTCGACCGGCTCTCCAGCGTGTTTATCAGCAACACCAACCACGCCGAGGACCAGCCCGCGCACCTGACGCTCAAGGATGCCGGCGTGCCGGTCAGCGTCAACCTGGCCAAGTTCGGCGGCCCCGAAAGCCGCTACTGTCCGGCCGGCGTGTACGAGTTCGTCAACAAGGACGGAGCCGACCAGTTGGTGATCAACGCGCAGAACTGCGTGCACTGCAAGACCTGCGACATCAAGGATCCGACCCAGAACATCGTCTGGGTCTCACCCGAGGGCGGTGGCGGGCCGAACTACGCGGGGATGTAGCTCCCGCCCGAGTACTGGCCGAGGGAGTCTCGGCTCGGATGCAAGGACTACTGCCGCCTGTCGCGCAGGCCAGGCGGCCCATCGTACGCTACCCCAACTGCTTGACGAGCTCTGGAACGGCCTCGAAGAGATCCGCTTCCAGGCTGTAGTCGGCCACCGAGAAGGTCGGCGCCTCGGGGTCCTTGTTGATCGCCACGATCACCTTGGAGTCCTTCATGCCCGCCAAGTGCTGGATCGTACCCGAGATGCCGGCAGCGATGTAGAGCTGCGGCGCAACGATCTTGCCCGTCTGGCCCACCTGCAGGTCGTTCGGGGCGTAGCCCGCGTCCACGGCCGCGCGGCTCGCGCCGATGGCCGCGCCCAGCTTGTCGGCCAGCGGGGTCATGACTTCCGTGAACTTTTCGGCGCTGCCGAGGGCCCGGCCACCCGAGACGATGATCTTGGCGGCGGTGAGTTCGGGGCGGTCGCTCTTGGTCACTTCGCGGCCCACGAAGCTGCTCTTGCCGCTGTCGGCGGCCGCTGCGACGGTTTCGACGGCGGCGCTGCCGCCCGTGGGGACCGCGGCGTCAAAGCCCGTGGTGCGCACCGTGATGACTTTCACGGCGTCGCTGCTCCGCACGGTGGCGATGGCGTTGCCTGCGTAGATGGGGCGCTCGAAGGTGTCGGCGCTGTCGACCTTGGTGATGTCGCTGATCTGCGCCACGTCTGCTTGGCGGCGACGCGGGGGGCCACGTTCTTGCCGCAGGCGGTGGCGGGGAACAGGACATGGCTGTAGCCGCTGGCGATGGCGAGCACCTGGGCGGCCAGGTTTTCGGCCAGGCCGTCCTTGAGGCTGGCGCCGTCGGCGTGGATCACCTTGGCAACGCCGGCGATCTGGGCTGCCGCCGCGGCGGCATGAGCAGCGCTGAATGGCTGGGCGAGCACCTGGCGGGGCTTAGGGCGTGGCCTTCAAATGCGTCAAAAATTATGTCAATATCCTCGCGTAATGCCGCTAAGATGAGCGAGGGGCTGTCGATGCTCGCAGGGCATAGGCGAGACGCGCCTCGATGAATCGCGGCACGGTGGCCATCCGTCGTCCGCGTGCGGCGATCTGTTACCTGATGGCTGAGGCCTGAACTTTCATGCTCCGAGTGGGGGCCGCCGCTTTTGGGAAGTGTCGGCAGTTCCAGATCGAGCATCTGACTCGGATTCCAGGTGTTCAGGATCTAGAAACTGAGGTTTCCACGCAGACGGATAAAGCTGACGTTGGCCCTACCTGTCAGAGTCTTTGAAACTGTCTGAATACATACATGCCCATATCCGATAACGACAACTACGATCAATCGGTCTCCGCGGTTCACAACCGATTGTTTTTTCGCCTGTTCCAGGCTGGCAATACCTTGGATCGCCAGTCCGTCAAGGAGCTTGGCATCACGACAGTTCAGTGGGCTACGCTGGGGGCTCTGTCGCGCCCGCAGGTGAAGGACGGAATGTCGTTTTCCGATCTCGCGGACTATCTGGTCGTGAGCCGTCAAAGTCTGGATGGGGTTCTCAAGCGTCTCGAGCGTGAGGGGCACGTGGAGCGCGTCGTCGATCCCGCCGACAGGCGTGCCAAAAAAGTGGTGTTGCTGCCCTCGGGGCGAGCGTTCTGGAGCGATATCCAGCCAAGAATCTACGAGTTCTATCGCCAGGCGGTTGCAAGCTTTCGCTTCGACGACAAGATCGCCCTGCTGCACCACATCAACCTGCTCAATGATGGCATGTCGAAGGTTGACCTTGGGGCTGGCGCCAAACCTGGAGAGATGGAAGGCTAGAGCCAGGGCGAGGTTCGAAGGCAAGCCTTCGTGAGTTGCGTTGAACGTCGCGGGCTGGTAGGAAATCATGGCTGCCGGCCCCCCTCGCCTGAAGGGGCTCCGTGCCAATGCAACGGTAGTTCAAGCGTTTGCTTGACCACCGTGCAGGGAATTTCGGTCTGGACGCGCCGAACTCCGTTGGCAGGGGTCAGGTGTTGGGCCAGGAATCGTCGATAGTCTTCGAGATCGCTGGCGACGACCCGCAACAGCGCATCGCAGTCGCCGAACATCAGATAGCACTCCAGCACCTGGGGCAGTTCCGACATCGCAGCGGCGAACTGCTGGGTGGTGTCCCCGTCTTGCGCTCGCAGCGAGATCCGTGCGAAGAAGGTGTGAGGCAAGCCCACTTCGGATGGAGCCAGCACGGCAGTGTAGCGGCGGATCACTCCTGTGTCCTCCAGCATGCGCAGCCGGCGCAGGCAGGGAGAAGGAGACAGCCCCACTTCCAAGGCCAAATCGTTGTTCGAGATCCGCCCATCACGCTGCAAGGCAGCGAGGATGCGCCGATCTATGGTGTCAAGGACCGGCATGGACGCAGGAATCCTTCTTCGCGTGGTACGGGCGTGGACGTGAACCTGAGGATCGTCAAGCCGATGTCACGGCGCTTCGCCAAAGCCCTCCACGATCACCAGCGAACCTTTCGAGGCGCCTTGGCGAATCGGTACCAGCGCCTGGTATTCGGGTGACTCGTACCAGGCGCGGGCTTGCGCCACGGATGGGAACTCCAGCACGACGAGGCGGTCGGCCGGAAGTGTGCCTTCGCGCAGTTCCTTGGCGCCATTGCGGATGAGGTACTTGCCGCCATGGGCCGCGATCGTTGCGGGAGCGCCTGCTGCATAGGGGGCATAGCTTGACGGGTCTTCCACGTCAATGAATGCGAGCACATAGGCTTTCATCCGGGTCTCCGAAGTGTGTTTTGGAGTGCATCACTCTAGGAGGCGCGGGCCCGGTTGTCCTTCAGATGGGGACATACCGGACTTTTCTGAAATCAATATCTGGCGCGATGCAGCGCGGGGTGCCCGAGAACACCGAGGGGCGTCGCAGTCGTCGCGTTCAGTTATAAGGGGCGCTCATATCTGATAGAAGCACCCCCGACTCGCACTGGCCCATGCGCCTTCCTACCATTTGCCGCAATGCAATTGAACTAGGGGCACATGCCATGGAGACAAGAACAGCACTCGTATGCGGTGGGACAGGAGGGCTTGGCGGCGGCGTCGCGCAGGCTTTGCGGGATCAAGGTGTGCGCGTGGTCGCCACCAGCTCGCGAGCGAATCCCGCCGCCGGTGTGGTCGATGGCGTAGCCCATCTCGACTTCACGGACAGACGCTCGATTGCGGGATGTGTTCAGGCACTGGAGCGAGCTGGGATCCGCCCGGACATTCTGGTGCTGAATGGGCCAGGCCCGGCCAAGGGGCGTACTGCCGAGGTACCTGAGAGCGCGTGGTTTGAGGCATTTGAAACGCTCTGGGCCGCACCCTTGACGTTGGTTCGCACGCTGCTGCCATCGATGGAGGAGCGCGGCTGGGGGCGCGTCGTCTGGGTGACGTCGGTCGCATGCATGCACTACGTCCCTGAGATGGCGATCTCCACCTCTTTGCGGGCCGGGTTACACGGCCTCGTCCAAACGCTGAGCGCCGAGTACGCGGGAAGCGGCGTGACGGTGAACGCGATTGCACCGGGTTACCACGAGACCGACCGGATGCGTCAACTCGGCGTGCCGCAATCGATCCTGGGCCAGATACCGGTGGGGCGGTTGGGGACGACAGCGGAGTTTGGTGCCGGCGCGGCCTTTCTCGCATCGGAGTCTGCCGGGTACGTGACAGGCCAGGTTCTCCTGTGCGACGGGGGATGGGGCCATGGGCACGGCGGGCCTCGCCCGGCGACCGGAGCAGGGCATTGACGCCGTTTAGGACAGAGGAAATCACATGAACAGTCCACTTCCCGAGGCGATCCGCAAGTCTCTCGAAAAAGTCACGCTCGACGACAAATACAGCCTGGATCGCGGCCGGGCATTCATGAGCGGCGTACAGGCGCTGGTTCGCCTGCCGATGTTGCAGCGCCAGCGCGACCTTGCCGCTGGCTTGAATACCAGCGGCTTCATCAGCGGCTACCGCGGCAGCCCGCTGGGCGGCTACGACCAGGCACTCTGGGCCGCGAAGAAGCACCTGCAGGCGAACCACGTGGTCTTCCAGCCGGGGCTGAACGAGGAACTGGCCGCCACCGCGCTGTGGGGGTCGCAGCAACTGGATCTGTATCCCCAGACCAAGAAGTACGACGGGGTCTTCGGTCTCTGGTATGGCAAGGGGCCGGGGGTGGATCGCTGCTCGGACGTCTTCAAGCATGCCAACATGGCCGGAACCGCGAAGCACGGCGGCGTGATCGCCATCGCGGGCGACGACCACGCATCCAAGAGCAGCACGGCGGCGCACCAGAGCGACCACATCTTCAAGGCCTGCGGGATGCCGGTCTTCTTTCCCTCGAGCGTGCAGGAGATCCTTGATCTCGGCCTGCACGCCTTTGCCATGAGCCGCTTCTCCGGCGTGTGGATGGGCATGAAGACGATTCAGGAAGTGGTCGAGTCCACGACCTCGGTCAGCGTCGATCCGGATCGGGTGCAGATCGCTCTGCCGGAGGATTTCGCCATGCCCCCCGGCGGCGTTCACATCCGCTGGCCGGATCCGCCGCTGGAGCAGGAAGCCCGGCTGATGGACTACAAATGGTATGCCGCGCTCGCGTACATGCGCGCCAACCGCCTCAATCGCAATGTGATCGAGGGCCCTCAGGATCGCTTCGGCATCATCGCCAGCGGCAAGGCGTACAACGATACCCGGCAGGCCCTGGTCGATCTGGGCCTGGACGACGATACCTGCCGCCGCCTGGGCATTCGCCTGCACAAGGTCAACGTCGTCTGGCCGCTGGAGGCGACCGCCACCCGCGAGTTCGCGATGGGCTTGCAGGAGGTGCTGGTGGTGGAGGAAAAGCGCCAGGTCATCGAGTACCAGATCAAGGAGGCGCTCTACAACTGGCGTCCCGACGTGCGGCCGAATGTGCTCGGCAAGTTCGACGAGCAGGAAGGTGACCACACCGGCGGCGAGTGGTCCATGCCCAACCCCAGCGAGAACTGGCTGCTGCGTGCCAAGGCCGACCTCACGCCGGCCATCATCGCGAAGGCGATCGCCAAGCGCTTGCGCAAGATCGGCATGGCGCCGGAAGGCAGCGACATCGCCGCGCGCATGGATGCGCGACTGGCCGTGATCGATCAGCGCGAGCGAGCCATGGCGGAGATGAAGATCGACACCGGGGATCGCATGCCGTGGTTCTGCAGCGGCTGCCCGCACAACACCAGCACCCGCGTGCCGGAAGGCTCGCGCGCGCTGGCGGGCATCGGCTGCCATTACATGTCGCAGTGGATGGACCGCAGCACCAGCACCTTCAGCCAGATGGGCGGCGAGGGCGTGGCTTGGGTGGGGCAGGCCCCGTTCACGACCGACAAGCACGTGTTCGCCAACGTGGGTGACGGCACCTACTTCCACAGCGGCCTGCTGGCCATTCGCCAATCGATCGCGGCCGGGGTGAACATCACCTACAAGGTGCTCTACAACGATGCGGTGGCCATGACCGGCGGCCAGCAGGTGGGCGAGCGCCCCGAAGGCCACAGCGTGCTGCAGATCCAGAAGAGCCTGGTCGCGGAAGGCGTGAAGAAGCTGGTCATCGTCACCGATGAGCCGCAGAAATACGACGGCGTGACGCTGGAGGCGGGGGTCACCGTGCATCACCGCGATGACCTCGACAAGATCCAGCGCGAGCTGCGCGAGATCGCGGGCTGCACGGCGATCATCTACGACCAGACCTGTGCCACCGAAAAGCGCCGCCGCCGCAAGCGCGGCAAGCTCGCCACGCCGGCCAAGACCGTGGTCATCAACGAGTTGGTCTGCGAGGGTTGCGGCGACTGCTCGGTGCAGTCCAACTGCCTGTCGGTCGAGCCCCTGGAAACCGAGTTCGGCCGCAAGCGCCGCATCAACCAGAACTCCTGCAACAAGGACTACAGCTGCGTCAAGGGCTTCTGCCCGAGCTTCGTCACCATCGAGGGTGGCGAGCTCAAGAAGCCCAAGAAAGAGAAGAAGGGGGACCTCGCCGCGCTGCCCCGCATTCCCGAGCCCGTGCTGCCGGTCGCCGAGGAGGCCTGGGGCATTCTCGTCGCAGGCGTTGGCGGAACCGGCGTGATCACCATCGGGCAAGTGCTGGGCATGGCCGCGCACCTTGAGGGCAAGGGCATTGTCACGCAGGACGCGGCGGGCCTGGCGCAGAAGGGCGGATCGACCTGGAGCCATGTCCAGATTGCCAACCGGCCGGAAGCCATCCACACAACCAAGATCGATACGGCCAACGCGGACCTCCTGATCGCGTGCGACGCCATCGTCGGTGCGAACAAGTACGCAACGGGGCTGATCCGCGAAGGGCGCACGTTCGTTGCGCTGAACACGCATGGCACACCGACCGCTGCCTTCACGCAGAACCCCGACTGGCAGTTCCCCGGCGGCAACTGCGAAGCGGTGCTGGCCGCCGCGGCGGGTGCGCAGATGGTGTCCAGCTTCGACGCGGAGCAGGCTGCGGTGCAGTTGCTGGGCGATTCGATCTACACCAATCCGCTGATGCTGGGCTATGCGTGGCAGATGGGCAAGGTGCCGCTCTCGCACGCTGCCTTGATGCGTGCCATGGAACTCAATGGGGTGCAGATCGAGAACAACAAGGCGGCCTTCGAGTGGGGACGCCGGTGCGCCCATGACCTCAAGGCGGTGCAGGCCTTGTACCAGGCCGCGGCCGTGATCGAGATCGTGCGCAAGCCGTCGCTCGACCAGGTCATCCGCAAGCGCGTCGAGTTCCTGACGGCGTATCAGAACGCAGCCTATGCGGCCGACTACCAGTCCTTCGTTGAGAAGGTTCGCTCGTCTGAAACACGCCTAAAGAGCACTCGCCTGACCGAGGCGGTGGCGCGCTACCTGTTCAAGCTGATGGCCTACAAGGACGAGTACGAAGTGGCGCGGCTGCACACCGATGCGGCATTCACGCAGAAGCTGGCCGACATGTTTGAAGGCGACTTCAAGGTAGTGCACCACCTCGCGCCCCCGACGTTTGCCAAACGCAACGACAAGGGTGAACTGGTCAAGCAACCCTTCGGCCCCTGGATGCGCCGCGCTTTCGGAATCCTCGCCAAGATGAAGAGCCTGCGCGGCACGGCGCTCGATCCCTTTGGCCGGACCGAGGAACGCAGGACGGAGCGCGCCCTGATCCAGGACTATCGCGCCAGCGTCGAGGAGCTGCTTCCCATGCTGTCGCCGGAGAAGCTCTCCCTCGCCGTGGAAATCGCCCGCATTCCCGAAGAGATCCGGGGGTATGGCCACGTGAAGGAGCGCCATCTTGCGGCGGCACGCGAGAAGTGGGCGGCCCTTCGCCACCAGTGGCGCAACGGGACCGTGGCGAAGGAGGTCGCCTGATTCACCAGCCTTCGGCATGACGCGGTGCCCGAAACACCGGGCATTGCGTCATCGCCGGTTTCTCCGGTCAGGCCACGCAGGCCAGACCGACCTGCGTAGTTCTTTCCTCGAAATTCAGATCGATTCCGGACAACACCGGCATAGCAACCATGAAAACAACTCGCTCATTCCTTGCGATTCCGGCTGCGGCCGTGCTTGCATGCTTTGGCCCGTCCGCGCACGCGGAAACGGTGAAGATCGCTTTGGCTGGCCCCGTGAGCGGCCCCGTCGCGCAGTACGGAGACATGGCAAAGGCCGGTGTGTTGACGGCGGTCGAGCAGATCAATGCTGCAGGCGGCACCGGCGGGCGCAAGCTTGAGGTCGTCATGATGGACGATGCCTGCGAACCCAAGCAGGCCGTGGCGGTCGCCAACAAGATCGTCAGCCAGGGGATCCGGTTCGTGATCGGCCACCTCTGTTCGGGATCGACGATTCCCGCCTCGGAGATCTACGAGAACGAGGGCGTGGTGATGGTGACGCCTTCCGCGACCGCGCCGCAGCTGACCGAGGGCAAGAAGCGCAAGTTCATCTTCCGCACCATCGGTCGCGACGACCAGCAGGGCCCTGCGGCGGCCCGGTACGTCATTGCCCAGAAAGGCATCAAGGCGGTGGCCGTCCTGCACGACAAGCAATCCTACGGCCAGGGCATTGCCGCCACTGTGAAAAAGAACCTCGATGCGGCCAAGGTTCCCGTCGCATTGTTTGAAGGCATCAACGCGGGCGATACCGACTACTCGGCCATCATCACCAAGCTCAAGTCGCAGAAGATCGACTTTGTCTATTACGGCGGCTACCACCCGGAAATGGGACTGCTGCTGCGTCAGGCGCGCGAGCAAGGCATCAAGGCCGTCTTCATGGGGCCGGAAGGCGTTGGCAACAAGGACGTGACCGCGATTGCCGGTGCGGCTTCCGAGGGGATGCTGGTCACGCTGCCTGCGGATTTTTCGACCGACCCCGCCAATGCGGCCGTGGTGAAAGCCTTTGCAGACAAGAAGCGTGACATCAATGGTCCGTTCCAGCTGCCGTCCTATGCCGGCGTCAAGGTGCTTGCGGATGCCATTGCCGGCGCCAAGAGCACCGACCCCGCCAAAGTGGCTGCGTTCATGCACCAGAACAGTTTCCAGACGCCCATTGGCAAGGTCGAGTACGACGCCCAGGGTGACTTGAAGTCTTTCCGGTTCACCGTCTTCACCTGGCACAAGGACGCCACCAAGACGCCCGCCAACTGATTTTCCGCTGGGTCCGTCACGCTCCGGGAGGGCGGGGCGGGCCTCGGTGCTTTGCCCATCCCTACCTATTTCAACAATGGAGACTGCCATGAAATCCACGATTCGTCCTCATCGGCTTGCTGCGGCTGCCGTCCTCGCCGTCCTGGGGCTGTCCGCGCAAGCCCAGACCGTCAAGATCGCCATTGCTGGCGCCATGACGGGTTCGGTGGCCCAGTACGGCGACATGATGAAGGCAGGCGCCCTGACCGCCATCGAGCAGGTCAATGCCGCAGGTGGGGTGAATGGGAAGAAATTGGAGCCCGTCATCATGGACGACGCCTGTGAGCCCAAGCAGGCCGTGGCAGTCGCCAACAAGATCGTCAGCCAGGGCATCAAGTACGTCATCGGCCATGTGTGCTCCGGATCGACCATTCCCGCTTCGGAGATCTACGAGAACGAAGGCGTGCTCATGGTGACGCCGACGGCCACGGCGCCGCAGCTGACCGAGAGCAAGAAGCGCAAGCTCATCTTCCGAACGATCGGCCGGGACGATCAGCAGGGGCCCGTGGCCGCAGGCTACATCATCAATACGGTCAAGCCGAAAAAGGTGGCGGTGCTGCACGACAAGCAGTCCTACGGCCAAGGCATTGCCGCCACGGTCAAGAAGGAGCTGGATGCCGCCAAGGTGCCGGTGGTGTTCTACGAGGGCATCAATGCCGGCGAGCCCGACTATTCCGCCGTCATCACGAAGCTGAAGTCCCAGGGCATCGACTTCGTCTACTTCGGCGGCTACCACCCGGAGATCGGGCTCCTCATGCGCCAGTCGCGGGAGCAGGGCGTGAAAGCGGTCTTCATGGGGCCGGAGGCTGTGAGCAGCAAGGAGGTGACGGCCATCGCGGGCGCGGCTTCCGAGGGCATGCTGCTCACGCTGCCTGTTGATTTCTCTGCAGACCCCGCGAACGCCGGGCTCGTGAAGGCCTTTGCCGAGAAAAAGCGTGACGCGGGCGGCGCGTTCCAGATGCCGGCCTACGCTGCGGTCAAGATCATCGCCGATGCGATGTCCGGCTCCAAGAGCACGGACCCGGAAAAGGTCGCTGCCTTCATGCACCAGAACACTTTCCAGACCCCGATCGGCACGGTCCAGTACGACGCCCAGGGAGACCTCAAGTCGTTCAAGTTCGTGGTCTACACCTGGCACAAGGATGCCACCAAGACCGCTGCCAACTGATGCAGCACGTGGCTAGGCCGGCGTCCGGTTCAAGGATCGGATGCTGCCGGCCTGCTTTGAACGCTCTTGTTGCGAGGCATCCTGGATGAGCGACTTCCTTCCCCAATTCACCCAGCAACTGGTCAATGGCCTGACGCTGGGCTCTATCTATGCGCTGATCGCCATCGGCTACACCATGGTGTACGGGATCATCGGCATGATCAACTTCGCCCACGGCGAGATCTACATGATCGGTGCGTATCTCGGTCTGGTCACGCTCACCGCCATCGGGACGCAGGCGGGCTATCCGCTGCCGCTGGTGCTCGGCGCAGCGCTGCTGGTGTCGGTGGTGGTCACCGGCACGTACGGCTTTGTCGTCGAGCGCGTGGCTTACCGCCCCTTGCGGGGCGGGCCGAGGCTGGTGCCGCTGATCTCGGCGATTGGCATGTCCATCTTCCTGCAGAACTACATGCAGATCGCGCAAGGCGCGCGGGACGTTTCCGTGCCTGTGCTGGTGTCTGGCGCACTGGAGCTGGACATGGGCGGGGACTTCACCGTCACCGTGCCCTACGCACGCTTGCTCATCGTGGGCGTGACCGTGGCGCTGATGATCCTGCTGACGCTGTTCATCGCGCGTTCGCGCACGGGGCGCGCCTGCCGTGCCTGCGCCGAGGATATGCGCATGGCCAATCTGCTGGGCATCGACACCAACAAGGTGATCTCTTTCACCTTCGTGCTCGGGGCCATTCTCGCCGCCGTGGGCGGGGTGCTGATCGGGCTGACCATCGGCAAGCTCAACCCCTTCATCGGTTTCATCGCTGGCATCAAGGCCTTCACGGCCGCGGTGCTGGGCGGTATCGGCAGCATTCCCGGTGCCATGCTGGGCGGCATTGTGCTGGGGTTGGCGGAAACGTTCGCGACCGGCTACATGCCTGCGGAATACAAGGACGTGGTGGCATTCAGCCTGCTCGTTCTCGTATTGCTGTTCCGGCCGACCGGCCTGCTGGGCAAGCCGGATGTGGAGAAAGTGTGAGGACGACATGACACAAGCCATTGCAATGAAAGCGTCGCCGTTCCCCGCCGTCCTCAAGGACGCGGCGATCGCGGCCCTGTTGACCGCGGTGTTGACCATCCCGGCGCTTGGGCTCCAACTCAAGCTCGACGGGTACAAGATGGTCCTGGAGCCGCACTGGCGTCCCGTGTGGATTGCCGTGATCGTGGTGTTCCTGTTCCAGTTGTGCAAGCCGATGCTGGCAGGCGCGCGCGGCGTCGTGCGGCTGCCAGCCATTCCGATGCCGGGGCCGCATCAGCAGCGCGTGGCGATCTGGTTCTTGCTGCTGGCGGGGTTCGCGTGGTCGTTCTTCGGCTCGCGCGGGGCGCTCGACATCGCCACGCTGGCGCTGATCTACGTGATCTTGGGCCTGGGCCTGAACATCGTGGTGGGCTTCGCCGGGCTGCTCGATCTGGGCTACGTGGGCTTCTACGCCGTCGGCGGATACACCTATGCGTTGCTCAACCAGTATTTCGGATTGAGTTTCTGGGAGTGCCTCCCGATCGCGGCGGCGATGTCGGCCACATTCGGCTTCCTGCTCGGATTTCCGGTGCTGCGCCTGCGCGGCGACTATCTGGCCATCGTCACCTTGGGCTTTGGCGAGATCATCCGGCTGTTGCTGAATAATCTCACCAGCGTGACAGGCGGTCCCGATGGCATCTCGGGCATCCCCAAGCCGACGGCCTTCGGGTTCGAGATTGCGCGCGCCGCTAAGACGGCAGGCGCGCAGACCTTCCATGAACTGCTGGGCCTGACCTACAGAGGGGACCACATGGTGCTCTTCCTGTACTTGCTGGCGCTGTTGCTGGTGGGCTTCACGCTCTTCGTCACCAGCCGGTTGATCCGCATGCCGATGGGCCGGGCCTGGGAGGCGCTGCGCGAGGATGAGATCGCCTGCCGCTCGCTGGGCCTGAGCCCGACCCGCGTGAAGCTGTCGGCCTTCACGCTGGGCGCTTCCTTCGCGGGCATCGGCGGCGCCTTCTTCGCGGCACGCCAAGGGCTGGTCAATCCCGAGTCCTTCACCTTCATCGAGTCGGCGTTGATCCTCGCGGTCGTTGTGCTCGGCGGCATGGGCTCGCAGCTCGGCGTGGCGCTGGCGGCCATTCTGCTGACGGTGCTGCCGGAACTCACGCGCGAGTTTGCGGAGTACCGCATGCTGATCTTTGGCCTGGTGATGATCCTGATGATGATCTGGCGCCCCCAAGGGCTGCTGCCCACCAGCCGCCCCCATCTGGAGTTGCCGCGATGACTGCCATTGCATCTTCCGAATTGCTCACAGTCTCCGGCTTGCAGATGCGCTTTGGTGGCCTGATGGCGGTCAACGGCATCGACTTCCAGGTCCGCCGCAACGAGGTCTTCGCCATCATCGGGCCGAACGGTGCGGGCAAGACCACGGTGTTCAACTGCGTCGGCGGGTTCTACAAGCCGACCGGCGGGGACGTGATCCTGGATGGCCACCGCATCGCAGGGCTGCCCAGCCACCTCGTGGCACGCAAGGGCCTGGTGCGCACCTTCCAGAACATCCGCCTGTTCAAGCGTCTGACGGTCGTGGAAAACCTGATGGTCGCGCAGCATCTGCAGGTCAAGACGGGGCTGCTGCATGGGTTGCTGGCGACGCCCGCATACCGCCGCGCCGAGCGGGAGGCGCTGGTGCGTGCCGCGCAATGGCTGGATCGGATGGAGTTGACCGAGGTCGCCAATCGCGAGGCCGGGACGCTCTCCTACGGCCACCAGCGCCGCCTGGAAATCGCCCGCTGCATGATCACCAAACCCCGGCTGCTGTTGCTGGACGAGCCCGCGGCGGGCCTGAACCCGCAGGAAAAGCTCGAGCTCCAGCACCTGATCAAGCGGCTGCGCCACGAGTTCGGGATCTCCGTGCTGCTGATCGAACACGACATGGGGCTGGTCATGGGCGTCTCCGACCGCATTCTCGTGATGGAGCACGGGCGGCCAATCGTCACAGCCAGGCCCGAAGAGGTGCGGAACGACCCGCGCGTGATCAAGGCCTACCTGGGGGAGGAGTGATGCTAAAGCTGGAGAAAATCCACACCCACTATGGCGCCATCGAGGCACTTTCCGGGGTATCGATCGAGGTCAAGAAGGGGGAGATCGTCACCCTGATCGGCAGCAATGGCGCGGGCAAGACGACGCTGATGATGACGGTGTGCGGTTCCCCGCGCGCCAGCAGCGGGCGCGTGCTGTTCGAGGGGCGGGACATTACCAACCGCAACACCCACGACATCATGCGCATGGGCATGGCGATCTCGCCGGAGGGCAGGCGGGTGTTTCCCAGTCTGACCGTGGTGGACAACCTGAAGATGGGCGGCTTCTTCGCCGATCGCCATGAAATCGAGGCCGGGATCGAGCATGTGTTCAAGCTCTTTCCGCGGCTGCGCGAGCGTTCGGCTCAGCGCGCCGGAACGATGTCAGGCGGCGAGCAGCAGATGCTGGCGATCGGCCGCGCCCTGATGAGCCGTCCACGTCTGCTGCTGCTGGACGAACCCACGTTGGGTCTGGCGCCGCTGGTCATTGCGCAGATCTTCGACATCATCCGCACGATCCGGGAAGAAGGGGTCACGGTCTTTCTGGTCGAGCAGAACGCCAACAAGGCACTGCAAGTGGCCGATCGGGGCTACGTGCTGGAAACCGGGCGCGTCGTTCTCGCTGACACCGGCAGGAATCTGCTCACCAATGACCGCATTAAGCAAGCCTATCTGGGTGGATAGGGGCGGCACCCTGGGTGGCAATGCTTTGGCACGGGATTCTCTGAAAGGCCGAATGGGCGTCCTCCAATGCCAATGGCCGCGGCCTCGGCTTGCCACTTCGCCATCCAGTGCCACGAAGAGTTGGTCAGGATTTTCTGACCGTTGAGTTTGGGGTTTACACAAGGAGTAAAAAATGGGCAACGATGCCGATTTGAAGGTTTCGATCGAGAGAAGTCTGTCGCCGACTGCGCCAGAGGTGCGCGCGAAGCTGCTGGAGAATCCGGCGTTCGGGCGCCAGTTCAGCGATCACATGGCGACCGCTCGGTACTCGGCGGAACGCGGCTGGCACGACGCCAAGATTGAGCCGCGCGGTGGCTTCAACTTCGATCCGGCGTCGCTGGTCTTTCACTACGCTCAGGAAATCTTCGAGGGCATGAAGGCCTATCGCCAGCCAGACGGTAGCGTGGCGCTGTTCCGCCCCGACGCCAATGCCCGCCGCTTTCGCAATTCCGCGAACCGGCTGGCGATGGCGCCGCTGCCGGAATCCCTGTTCCTGGAGTCCGTGCGGGAACTGGTGCGTATCGACCGCGACTGGATCCCGGCGGCGGATGGCGCGGCACTCTATCTGCGGCCTTTCATGATCGCCACCGAGGTGTTGGTGGGCATGAAGCCTTCGGCCGAGTATCTGTATTGCGCCATCGCGTCGCCTGTGGGCTCCTACTTCAAGGCGGGCTCATCTGCCGTGACGGTATGGGTTTCCGAGGACTTCACCCGTGCCGGGCCCGGCGGAACCGGCGATGCCAAATGCGGCGGCAACTATGCCGCGAGCCTGGCCGCGCAGGCGGAAGCGGCCCGCCAGGGCTGCGACCAGGTGGTGTTCCTCGATGCCGTCGATCGGTGCTGGGTGGAGGAGCTGGGCGCGATGAATATCTTCTTTGTCTTCAACGACGGATCGATCCAGACTCCGCCCCTGACCGGCACGATCCTGCCCGGCATCACGCGCGAGTCCTTGATGGTGCTGGCGGGCGACATGGGAATGACCGTGCGTGAAGAGCCCTATGCCATTGACCAGTGGCAGGCAGATGCCCAAAGCGGCCGCCTGACCGAAGCGTTTGCCTGCGGCACGGCTGCCGTGGTGACGCCGATCGGCACCGTGAAAGGACGCCAGCACAACTTCACGGTTGGCGACGGTGATGTGGGGCCGGTGGCGAGCCGCTTGAAATCGGCCCTGCTCGATATCCAGCAGGGGCGTGCTCCCGACACGCATGGCTGGATGGAACGGATCGGCTGAAGCACTCCGCCCGCAGGTCTGCCAAACCCGCGGGCTTCTTCCTGTCTTCATCCTTGCGGCTAGCCCTTGGAAAAGAGCTCCATGATCGAATCGCGCAGCCATTGGATTCCTGCATCGCTGCGGCTTCTCTCATGCCAGTGAACGCGGATGTCGAAGGTGGGCAGTTGGAGCGGTGTAGGGGTCACGTGGAATCTGTCGAGGTGTTGAATGATGGACAGGCCGCCTTCGGGCAGCGTCAGCAAGTAGTCGCTCTTGGTCAGCAGGCTTTCGGCTGCCAGGTAGTGCGGCACACTCAATCCGATACGGCGGAACACCCCTTTGGAGCGGAGCACGCCCTCCACCAGGGCATGCCCGCTGCTCGCCGCATCGATGACCAGGTGCTCTGCCTCGGCGAACTTGGCCAGATCAAGCTTGCGCTGCGCCATGTGGTGCTCGCGGCGCATGATGGTGAAGAACCGGTCCTTGCGCACGGTGCGGGCATGCACTCTGCCCTTGATCATGGGTAGTGAACCCATGGCGATGTCGACAGCTCCCGAGGCCAGTCCGTTCTCGACTTCCTCCCACCGAAGCGACTGAATGGCAAGGCGAACACCCGGTGCCTTGCGATTGAGGTGCCCGTGGAGTTCCGGGAGAAACACCAGTTGGCCGATGTCGGACATATGGAGCTTGAAGACCCGCGTCGATCTTGCGGGGTCGAAACCCGTCGGCTGGACGAGCGCCTGTCTCAGGCCTTCAAGAAGCGGCTGGATCCTTTTGTACAGGGCGAGGGCTGTATCGGTCGGGGCCACCCCATAGCGAGACCGCACGAAAAGCGGGTCTCCCACCACGTCGCGCCAGCGCCGCACCATGAGTGAAACGGCGGACTGGCTCATGTCCAGCCGCAGGGCGACCTGGCTCAGATTTCGGGACTCGCAGATGAGGCAGAAAGCATGCAACTCACCCAGCGACCAGTTGTAGGGGCTCGATGGATCCGCTACGGCCATGTTGTCCTCGCTGGCTTTGGTCTTGCCCGGCTCAACCGGCAGCGGCCAAGAATGCCTTGCCGAAACCTGGCCGAGGCATCAACAAAGGTGGTTTCCGATGACGGCATAGGCGATCAATTCAAAAATCATCCTCGGTGCGGCATGGCTCACGGTGTTCGACTTGCCTTGCGTCGGAACATCCGCGATGGGGTTTGCGGCTGCTTGGCGCTATACAAAGCCAGTCAGCCGGGAGGCCAATGACTGCAGTTCTGTCAACGACGGCTCCTTGCGTGGCCATCCCAATGTCACGCCATCACCGTGCTGGCGCGGCAGCACGTGCAGATGCACATGCGGAACCGTCTGCCAACCTGCTGGCTTGTTCGTCTGCAGCACGGTGATGCCGTCCGGATGGAAGGCAGCTTCGACGGCGCGGGCGATGCGTGTTGCCGTCCGGAACAGCGCGCCAGCTGTCTCGTCGTCGAGATCGAGAATTGTCTCGACCTGCGCCTTGGTGGCCACAATCACATGGCCGGGGTTGACCTGGCCTGCGTCCATGAAAGCGATCGTTAAATCGTCTTCATAGACGATGGCAGCGGGAATCTCGCGCTGAATGATGCGGGTAAAAATCGTGGCACCCATATATGTTCCTGCATGAATGTTGTGCCAGACGGCTGTCGGCGAGGGCCGTGTGTCCGGCTTGCTTTGAGGGGAACCGTCCTATCGGATGGTGAGGACGAGCTTCCCGATCACCCCTCTTGACGCGAGCCGGGCCGCTGCGTCAGCGAAGGATTCGAGAGGGAACGTTTGCATGACGCGCGGGCGCACGAACCCCTGCTGGTAGAGTTGGTTGAGCTTCGCCTGGGCCTCTGCGACGAGCTCGGGCGAGTGCATCGGATAGTCCGTCCACTGCATGCCGGCGACGGAGATGTTCTTGAGCAGCAGGTAGGAGCCCTTGATCACCGGAATCTTGCCGGCGGCAAATCCGATGATCACGGCCCGGCCGCGCCGAGCGAGCTGTCGAATGCACGCATCGAACACGTCGCCACCCACGGGGTCCAGAAATACGTCGGCACCTTTGCCGTCTGTAGCGCGATGCACTTGTGCGCGAACGGACTCGGGAAGGTTGGGGACGGACAGGTCGATCACCTCGTCGGCTCCGGATTGGCGCACCGCTTCCGCCTGGGCTTCCGAAGTCACGCCTGCGAGGACTTTGGCACCAAGCCCCTTGGCGATCTGCACGGCGGCCAGGCCGACGCCTCCGGCGGCGCCACTGATCAGTACGGTCTCGCCTTTGCGGAAGCCGCCGCGATCAGTGAGCGCAAAGAACGCCGTCTGGTACACGAGGCCCATCGCAGCCGCATCGACGAAGGGCATTTCGGTCGGAATCTTGTGCGCGCTCGCCTGCGGAACGGACAGACGACTTGCAAAGCAGCCGTTTTCCACCTGCGCCACGACGTGGTCCCCGCTCTTGAGTGAGCTCACGTTCGCACCGACCGCCTCCACGATCCCCGCCGCATCCTTCCCAGGGATGAAGGGCGGCTCAGGCAGGACTTGGTATTTCCCGCTCATCACCAGGAGATCGGGGAAGTTGATCGACGCGGCCTTGACGCTGATCAGGACGTCGTCGGGGCCGACAACTGGGTCGGTCACCTCTTCGACGCGATGGATGCGAGGGTCTTCGCTGAATTGACGGATGACTACGGCTTTCATGCTGATCGGACGAGGTAGGGGTGGCGGGTGCGCGCTTCAAACCCAACGGTTGTAGCTACCCCGTTCCGCTGACAATGGGGCGCGCGTCTACGTCATTATGTATGCATCATTGCATATCTCATAACAATATTTCCAAAAAACTAGTGTAAACCCCTGTTTTGTCGCTGCATATACATCAAGATATTGATGTATATGATAAGTTCTGCGAAGATGCCGCCGTCGTGAAAACGATGGGCCGCGTGCAGGTCTGTTCAGGCCGCTTGTGTCTCGCATGAGAGTGCCTGCGCAGTGGGTCCCTGGCCGTGGTTCCGATGCATTCATACCGAAATGAAGGAGACGAGACCGATGCGAGAGATCAACGTTCACGAACTAGCCGACAAGGCCAAGTTCAACCGCTTCCACGCCAAGGTGCTGGCCTGGTGCTTTCTGGTCATCATCCTTGACGGCTACGACTTGGCGGTCGCTGGAGCGGCGCTTCCAGCCATCATGAAAGAGATGGGCGTGCAGGCTGCGACCGCCGGATTTATGGCCAGCTCGGCGCTGTTTGGGATGATGTTCGGCGCCATCTTCCTGGGCGCATTGGCCGACAAGATCGGGCGTCGCTGGACGATCTCGCTGTGCGTCTTTCTCTTCAGCGTGTTCACTGCGGCAGCGGGCTTGACCAAGGACCCTGTCACGTTCAGCATTGCGCGCTTCATCGCCGGGCTGGGCATTGGCGGTGTGATGCCGAACATCACCGCACAGATGACGGAGTACGCCCCGAAGCGGATCCGCAGCTTCCTGACGACCGTCATGTTCTCCGGCTACGCCATCGGCGGAATCCTGGCCGCAGTGCTGGGCAAGCAGTTCATCGCGCAGTTCGGCTGGCAGATTGTCTTTTTCGCTGCCGGCGCTCCGGTGCTGTTGATTCCCTTCATCCTGAAGTCGATGCCGGAATCGCTGTCGTTTCTGGTGTCCCGGCGCGACAGCGGGCAGCTGCGTCAGCTTGTCCAGTCCATCGACCCGGCGTTCAAGGTCGGCACGAACGACACGTTCCGCCCGCCTCAGGCGGCTCATTCGGAATCGGGCGTGACGGTGGCGCAGCTGTTTCAGGATGGCCGGGGGCTGAGCACGGTGATGTTCTGGGTGGCCTTCTTCACCGGCTTGTTCATGATCTACGCGCTCAGTACCTGGCTGACGAAGCTGATGGCCATGTCGGGCTACAGCCTGGGTTCCGCGTTGAGTTTCGTCATCGCACTCAATGTGGGGGCGGTGATTGGCTCGATCGGCGGCGGCTGGCTCGCGGACCGGTTCCACATCAAGTGGGTGGTCGTCTGCATGTACGCGCTTGGGGGCGTTTTCCTGTACATGATGACGCTCAAGACCTCGACCGAGGTGCTCTATTTCATCATCGCTGCCGTCGGTGCCTGCTCCACGGGCGCGCAAATCGTCGTCTATGCCTACAGCGGCCAGTACTACCCGTCGGACATCCGCTCGACCGGGATCGGCATGGCGTCGGGCATCGGGCGCCTTGGCGCGATCGCGGCTCCCTTGCTGATCGGGCTGATCGTGTCGCTGCAACTTCCGCTTGAGCAGAACTTCCTGGTCATTGGTGCCGCAGGCGTCCTGGGAGCCGCTGCGCTCGCATGCATCAACCATGGCCGATCGGCGTCAGAACTGACCCTCAAAACGGGTACCGCCGTGTGAGTGCGCCAACGGCTGGGCCTTGGCGGCCCAGCCGTTGGCTGCGCTATTGCGCTTCGAGTCCCGCCTTGCCCTGAGCCGGATCCCGAACGGCACAGCCGGGGGGGCAAGGGATCCCTTGCGAACCCCGCATGTCCCGGATGCCGCGCAGCGCCGGCGCTGCCGCTGGAGATCTCACTCGCACACCTATTTGTGTAGTGATATTGATCTTTTGTGATGACTAATGACCGCAAAAGTAGGTATAAACCCCAGATCATTGAAATAATATACATCATGATCTTGACGTAAATGGGCGAACCCGAGATCATTGAGACCACCCTAGGCCCACCACGAGAGACAAGCATGCCCGCTTATCCACACCTCCTCAGCCCCCTGCGCGTCGCTGGGGTAGATCTGCCGAACCGCATGGTGATGGGCGCGATGCATACGCGCCTGGAAACGCTGGATCGTCCCCACGAAAGACTGGCTGCCTTCTACGCAGCCCGCGCCGCGGGTGAGATCGGCCTCATCCTCACCGGTGGCTACTCTCCCGTGCCCGAAGGGGTGATGGACGAAGGCGGTTTGGTGCTGGACAAGCCCGAGCAGCTGGACGAGCACCGCGTCATCACATCGGCGGTGAACGAGGCCGGTGGCCACATCGTCCTGCAGATTCTTCACGCGGGCCGCTATGCCAAGGTGCCCACCTGCGTCGCACCTTCGGCCGGCAAGGCGCGGATCAACGTTCATCCACCGCGTCCGCTGACGACCGCGGAGGTCTGGACAACCGTCGAGAGCTTTGCTCACACATCGGCGCTGGCGGAGCAGGCCGGATATGCAGGCATCGAGATCATGGGTTCCGAGGGCTACCTGATCAATGAGTTCACGGCAGCGTTGACCAACCAGCGCGACGACGAGTTCGGCGGGGACTTCGAGCGTCGGATCCGCTTCCCGCTCGAAATCGTCAAGGCCGTGCGGGCGCGGGTCTCCCCGCAGTTCATGGTCATCTATCGCATCTCGTCCATCGACCTGATGGACGGGGGCATGACCGGCGAGGAAGTTGCCGAATTTGCCCGCCGTGTCGAGGCTGCGGGCGCGGACATGATCAACACCGGCATTGGCTGGCATGAGTCGTCCGTGCCGACGATGGCGGCCCCGGTGCCGCGTGCTGCCTGGATCGACGCGATCCGCAACGTCAAGCGCGCGGTTGGCATTCCGGTCATGGCGTCCAACCGCATCAACGCGCCCGATGTGGCCGAGGAGATCATTGCCTCCGGCGCGGCGGATCTGGTTTCGATGGCCCGCCCGTTGCTGGCCGACCCTGAGTTCGCCCGCAAGACGCGCGAAGACCGTGCCGACGAAATCAACACCTGCATTGCCTGCAACCAGGCCTGTCTGGATCGCATCTTCACTGACCGCGTGGCGACTTGCCTGGTCAACCCCAGAGCGGGGCGCGAGATCGAGTTCGACAACAGCAAGACCGCCACTCCCAAGCATTTCGCCGTTGTCGGCGGTGGGCCCGCGGGCATGGCGTTCGCGATCAACGCCGCCCAGCGCGGACATCGGGTCACGCTGTTCGAGGCGGGCGACCAGTTGGGCGGCCAACTGAACATGGCCCGCAAGGTGCCCGGCAAGAACGAGTTCAACGAGATGTTGCGGTACTTCCGGGTCACGCTGGAACGCTTGCAGGTGGCCGTGCATCTGCAAACGCGTGTCGAGGCCGGAGATCTGGCCGGGCGTGTGCGCTCGGGAGAGTTCGACGAGGTGGTGATTGCGACCGGCGTGGTGCCGAGGGAGCCCGATATCCGCGGGCTCGATCACTCGAAGGTGGTCAGCTACCTGGATGTGCTGGCCAACGGCGCGCCGGTGGGCAACAAGGTAGCCATCATCGGCGCGGGCGGCATTGGCTTTGACGTGGCCGAGTACCTGGTCGGCAATGCCGAGGAGTCGCTCAAGCCACAGGTGTTCATGGATGCCTGGGGGGTGGATACGGGTATCCGCAGCGCGGGAGGCCTCAAGGCGCCTGCGCAGCACGCGACTGAGCGCGTCATCCACATGTTCCAGCGCAAGCCCGAATCACTGGGCAAGAACCTGGGCAAGTCCACGGGCTGGATTCTCAAGGCCAAGCTGCGCAAGGCCGATGTGGCCATGACTGCCGGTGCGAGCTACCGGGCGGTCGACGATCAGGGCCTGCACTACAGCGTGAATGGCGAGGCTCGCGTCTTGGACGCGGACACCGTCATTCTCTGCGCGGGACAGCTGTCGAACCGGGCGCTGTTCGATGGCTTGGCCAAGCGGGGTGTCAAGGCCCACGTGATCGGCGGAGCGGATGTCGCGGCTGAGTTGGACGCATTGCGCGCCATCGACCAGGCAACGCGCTTGGCGGTTTCGTTCTGATCTTCACCAGTCCCACCCGGAGAAAAGCATGACGAACAAGTTCAAGCAAGACCTCGATAAGAATCCCGGCAACTACCGGCCGCTGACCCCGCTGGGGTTTCTCGACCGTGCGGCGGATGTCTATCCAGACCGCATCGCCGTCATCCACGGCGAGCGGCGCTATACCTGGGCCGCGTATGCCGAGCGCTGCCGCAGCCTGGCGCGTGCCCTGATCGGTGCGGGCATTGAGCGCGGCGACACGGTCGCCATCCTCGCGGCCAATATCCCGGAGATGCTGGAGGCGCAATTTGGCGTGCCGATGGCGGGCGCGGTCGTCAACTCCATCAATATCCGCCTGGATGCGGCAGCGATCGCCTTCATCCTGCAGCACTCGGAGACCCGTTTGCTGTTGGTGGATCAGCAGTTTGCAGATGTGGCGCGTGCGGCGGTGAAGCTTTCCGGCATGCAGATGGATGTCGTGGACATCCGTGGCAGCGACGTCCCCGATGCCGAGCCGGTCGGCGTGATCGACTACGAGAGCTTCTTGGCTAATGCGCCGGCTGATGCGCAGCTGCGGTACCCCGAGGACGAGTGGGATGCCGTCGCGTTGAACTACACCTCGGGAACCACGGGCAATCCGAAGGGGGTGGTCTACCACCACCGCGCGGCCTATCTCAATGCCCTGGGCACCGCCATCTATGCGCGGCTGAACATCGGAACGCCGGTCTATCTGTGGACCTTGCCCTTGTTCCATTGCAACGGCTGGTGCTATGCCTGGGCCATGGCAGCCGTGGGCGGCACGAACGTGTGCTTGCGCAAGGTTGTCGCCGAAGACATCTACGAAGCCATCGGCCGACATGGCGTGACGCATTTCTGTGGTGCGCCGGCGGTGCTGAGTTCGCTGGTGGCTGGCAAGCCGCAGAACTGGAGCAATCCAAGCTCACCCATTCTGGTTGCTTGCGCCGGTGCCTCGCCGCCGGTGTCAGTGATCGCGCAAACCGAGGCGCTGGGTTTCGAGGTGCTGCATGTATATGGCATGACCGAACAGCACGGCGTCAACACGGTGTGCGTGACCCAGGATTCCTGGGCCGCCATGGCGCCGGAGGAGAGGTCGCGCCACATGGGCCGCCAGGGCGTGCGCACGGCCGTGGCGGGAGACATGATCGTGGCCAATCCCCATACCCTCCAGCCGGTGTCGCGGGACGGCAAGACGATTGGCGAGGTGTTGTTCCGCGGGAACCTGGGCATGAAGGGCTACCTCAAGAATCCCGAGGCCACACGCGAGGCCTTCCAGGGCGGCTGGATGCACAGCGGTGACCTGGCCGTGGTGCACGAGGACGGCTACATCGAGATCAAGGACCGCTCCAAGGACATCATCATCTCCGGTGGCGAGAACGTCTCGTCCATCGAGGTCGAAGAAGTGCTGTTCACGCATCCGGCGGTGTTCCAGGTCGCAGTGGTCGCTGTGCCTGATGCGAAGTGGGGTGAAGTGCCCTGTGCTGTGCTGGAACTGCATCCGCAGTACGTAGGCACGCTGACGCAGGAGGAGGTCATCCAGTTCTGCCGCTCCAGGCTTCCGGGCTTCAAGACACCCAAGCACGTGATCTTCGAGCCGATCGTGCGCACCGCGACCGGCAAGCTCCAGAAATTCAAGCTGCGCGACCATGTCGCTCAGGTCATCGCCAACCGCAACTACTGACTCGTTTTACTACAGGAGAGCATTCCTATGCGTGGACTCAAAGACAAAGTCGCCATCATCACTGGCGCAGCCGGCGGCATCGGGCGCAGCCTGGTGCAACGCTTCCTGGAAGAGGGCGCGCGCGTTGCCGCCCTGGATCTGAACCAGGCCGGCCTCGATGAACTCAAGGGCCAGTTCCAGCAGTACGCGGGTCAACTGGCCACGGTTCAGCTGGACATCACGGATCACGATGCGGTTGCCAAGGCCGTGCAGAGGATCCATGCCGACCTCAAGCAGATCGACATCCTGGTCAACAACGCTGGCTGGGACGTGGCCATGCAGTTCGTCGAGACCACTCCCGATCTGTGGGACAAGCTGATCGCGATCAACCTCAAGGGGCCGCTGAGCCTGCAGCACGCCGTGGTTCCTCTCATGGTGGAGGCTGGTGGCGGCAAGATCGTCAACATCGCCTCCGATGCGGGCCGCGTCGGCTCGTCGGGAGAATCGGTCTACGCTGCTTGCAAGGGCGGCATCATCGCCTTCAGCAAGACGCTGGCACGCGAGACCGCGCGCAACAACGTGCGCGTCAACGTGGTGTGTCCCGGTCCGACCGACACCGCGCTGCTGCAGTCCTTCACGGGTGGCGGTGAGTTCGGCCAGAAGATCTACGACGGCCTGAAGCGTGCCATCCCCCTCAAACGCCTCGGCCAGCCCGAGGACATTCCCGGCGCCGTGGCGTTCCTCTCGAGTGACGATGCCAACTTCATCACCGGCCAGGTCATGTCGGTGTCCGGTGGCCTGACCATGCACGGCTAACCCCATCAGGAGACGAACATGAGCGACTACACCGACATTCTCTACGAAGAAAAGGGCGGCGTTGCCCGCATCACGATCAACCGCCCCGAGAAGTACAACGCCTTCCGTGGCAAGACCTGCGATGAGCTGATCGACGCGCTGCACCGCGCCGGCTGGAACAAGGCTGTTGGCGTCATCGTGCTGACCGGCGTGGGCGACAAGGCGTTCTGCACCGGCGGCGACCAGTCCGCGCATGACGGTGGTTACGACGGCCGTGGTCTGGTCGGCCTGCCGGTCGAGGAGCTGCAGGGCTTGATCCGCGAGGTGCCAAAGCCCGTGATCGCCCGCGTCAACGGCTATGCGATCGGCGGCGGCAACGTGCTGGTGACCTGCTGTGATCTGGCGATTGCTTCCGAGACGGCGCAGTTCGGCCAGGTCGGCCCCAAGGTCGGCTCGGTGGATCCCGGCTTCGGCACGGCGTTCCTGGCCCGCGTGGTCGGTGAGAAGAAGGCCCGTGAGATCTGGTACCTGTGCCGTCGCTACAAGGCGCAGGATGCGCTGGCCATGGGCCTGGTCAATGCCGTGGTGCCCGCCGACCAGCTCGATGCCGAAGTGCAGAAGTGGTGCGATGAAATCCTGGCGCTGAGCCCCACGGCTATCGCCATCGCCAAGCGCTCCTTCAATGCCGACTCGGATTCGATCCGCGGTATCGGCGGCCTGGGCATGCAGGCGCTGGCGCTGTACTACGGCACCGAGGAGTCGCACGAGGGCGTCAAGGCCTTCATGGAAAAGCGCAAGCCCCGCTTCCGTCCCCAGCCTGACGAAGGCAGCCAGGCATGAGTGCCGAACTGACCTACCGTGAGGATGTCGCGGTACTGACGCTGAACCGTCCGAAGGCATTGAATGCCTTGAACGCCGAAATGGTGGGCGAGATCGCGGAGCGCCTTGACGAGGTTGCTGTGTCGAAGGCTCGGGCGCTGCTCATCGTTGGCGCAGGCGGTGGCAAGGCCTTTTGCGCCGGCGCCGACGTGGGCGAACTGCAGGGCAAGAATGCCGACCAGCAGCGCAAAACCGCACGGCGTGGTCAGTTGGTGTTTGCCAAGCTGGACAGGCTGCGCATCCCCTCGGTCGCCGTTATTACCGGGGTGGCGTTCGGGGGCGGGCTCGAACTGGCGATGGCCTGCACCTTTCGCATCGCGACGCCCACGTCGCGCCTCGGGCTCCCCGAAATCAAGCTGGGCCTGATTCCCGGCTACGGAGGCACGCAGCGTCTGCCCCGCTTGGTTGGCGTTGGGCGAGCCGTCGAGCTGATTGCCAGCGGCCGTGCGATCGATGCCCAGGAAGCTGAACGCATCGGTCTCATCCATCGCATCGTCGAAGCCGAAGACCCGGTCGATGCGGGAGCCGCTTACCTGAAAAGCCTCGGAGAGCCGTTTCCGGCATCGCTGGGCCATGCACTCGAGGCCATCCGGCATTCGCAGTCCATGCGCCTGGAGGATGGGCTGCAGGAGGAGGCAGAGTGCTTCTCGGCGGCGACCCAGACCTGGGATGCCGATGAAGGCGTCACCGCCTTCCTGGGCAAGCGCAAGCCTCAGTTCGCCGGACATTGAGCGCGTCGCCTTCAGACCAGGAGTCCCTTATTTCCAGCGACCTTCATCTCCCGGAGCCGGTGCATGCGGCGGCGAGTCCGATGCTGGTGCGCTCGATGCCCTTTGTGTTTGTGGTCATCTGGGCCACGGGCTTTGTGGTTGCCCGATACGGCATGCCGCATGCACCGCCGATGAAATTCCTGGCGGCGCGCTATGCCTTGTCGGTCGGCTGCTTTGGCGTCTGGGCGCTTGCCGCGCGGGCGACCTGGCCGCAGGGCGCGCGGGGTTGGCTGCACCTGAGCGTCACCGGGATGCTGATGCACGCCATCTACCTTGGCGGCGTCTGGAGCGCGGTGAAGCTGGGGATGGGCGCGGGTCTGACTGCACTGCTCGTCGGGTTGCAGCCGGTTCTGACAGCGATCTGGCTCTCCCGCCGAGGCGGCCGAGTGACAGGGGCGCAATGGGTTGGCCTTTTTCTCGGACTGCTGGGCTTGCTGCTGGTGGTGTGGGCGAAGCTGGGCTTCGGAGAGGTCGGCCCTGCCAGCTTGGGTGGTGCGCTGCTGGCCCTGCTGGGCATCACGGCGGGAACGCTTTACCAAAAGCGGTTCGTGACGCCCTGCGATGTCCGCACTGCCAGCTTCATCCAACTGCTGGCGGCGTTTGCGGTCACCACGCCCCTGGCGTTGCTGGAAACGGAGCCGATGCAGTGGGTCGATGCCGCAGGAGGACTGAATTCCGAATTGGCAGGGGCCATGGCCTGGTCGGTGCTGGGGCTGACGTTGGGGGGCAGTTCTCTGCTGTACCTGCTGATCCAGCGTGGCGCCGCAACCTCCGTCACCAGTCTTTTCTACCTCGTGCCTCCGACCACAGCGGTGATGGCGTGGATGCTTTTTGGTGAGCCGATCACGGGCCTGACGGTCGCCGGTACGGTGGCCACTGCAATCGGCGTGGGAATCGTCGTGCGTAAGCAGAACTAAGTTCGATCACTTCCCGAAGGAGAAGGACCATGACATTCAAGAACATTCTGTTCACGGTCGAAAGCGGTGTGGCTCGCATCGTCCTGAACCGGCCGGAAAAACTCAACAGCCTCGACGCGGCGACCATGGTTGAGATCCATGAGGCCATGTCCCGCATTGAAGCCGATCGCCAGTTGCGGGTTCTGGTGCTCGGCGGGGCGGGGCGCGCCTTCTGCGCGGGACAGGATCTCGCCGATCCCGCCATGCAGGCCGTCGATGGCAAGTTGCCGGACATCGGCAATCTCGTGGAGCGGTATTTCAAGCCGCTGGTGATGCGCTTGCAGAACCTGCATGTCCCCACGGTCGCGGCGGTTCAAGGGTTGGCTGCCGGAGGCGGTGCCTCCATTGCCCTGGCCTGCGATCTGGTGGTCGCAGCGCAATCCGCGTATTTCCTGCAGGCCTTCTCCAGGATCGGGCTGACGCCGGATACCGGGAGTACGTGGTTCCTCACGCGATCCGTTGGCACTGTGCGTGCGCTCGGTCTGGCAATGCTCGCCGAGAAGCTGCCGGCCACCAAGGCGGCCGAATGGGGACTCATCTGGCAGGTGGTCGACGACTCGGAATTCGCAAGCGCCATCGACGCTCTGGCAGCACGGATCGCCCGGATGCCGACGAAGGCGCTGGTACGCACTCGGCAACTGATGCATGCGGCCACCGGCCATACCTTGGAGCAGCAACTGTTCATGGAGGCCAGCTTCATTCGCGAAATGGGATGGAGTGCCGACTATCGCGAAGGCTTGCAGGCATTTACAGAAAAGCGGGCTCCGAACTTCACCGGCGAGTGACCGGCATGTTGTCGCAGCCAGTCCCTGCCAATGTCTCAGGCGCTGGCTCTGCCGGAACCAGGCACCCAACCCAGTTGGGGAGACGAACAAGAAATTTTTCCACCTGTTTGCATTGATGGACGCAAACGCTTCGCCATAGGAGGCCCTATGAGTCACTACACACCACCCATGCAGGACATGCAGTTCGTGCTGAATGAACTGGCGGACCTGCACGAAATTGCGGCGCTGCCCGGCTATGGCGAGGCCACTCCAGATGTCGCTCGAGCCGTGCTGGAAGAGGCTGGGGTTTTTGCCTCCGAGGTCATCGCGCCTCTGAATCATTCGGGCGACGTCGAAGGTGTTCGCCTGGAAGACGGCCTCCCGCGCATGCCTGCCGGATGGGCGCAGGCCTATGCGCGCTTTGTCGAAGCTGGCTGGCCGGCACTGGCCGCCCCCGAAGAACTGGGCGGACAGAACCTTCCCGGTGTGCTGGCCGCTGCGGTCGAAGAAATGTGGAACAGCGGGAGCGTGGCGTTCGGCCTGCTGAGCCTGCTGTCACGGGGGGCGGTGAACGTATTGCGGCACGCGGGCTCGCCCGAACTGCAGCAGCGGTACTTGCCGCGCATGATCAGCGGCGAATGGACCGGCACGATGGTGCTAACCGAGCCCCAGGCAGGCTCCGACCTGTCCGCTGTGCGTACCCGCGCTACCCGCGCAGCCGATGGCGCTTATCGGCTGCACGGCACCAAGATCTTCATCACCTATGGGGACCATGATCTCGTCCCTAACGTGGTGCATCTGGTGCTTGCCAGGGTCGAAGGCGCCCCGGCCGGAACCAAGGGGATCTCGCTGTTCGCGGTGCCCAAGGTCCTGGTCAACGACGATGGTTCGCTGGGCGAGCACAACGACGTCCGGGCGGTGTCGATCGAGCGCAAGCTTGGCCTGCACGCCACGCCCACTTGCGTCATGGCCTTTGGCGATGGGGCGGGAGCGGTGGCCCATCTGGTCGGCGAGGAGAACCGCGGGCTGGAATACATGTTCATCATGATGAACTCGGCGCGTTTCGCCGTGGGTCTGGAGGGCATCGGCTTGGCCGAACGCGCGTACCAGAAAGCCAGGGATTATGCACGGGAGCGGGTTCAAGGTGTGGAGCAGGGCGGCGAGACTGGCGCCAAGGTTCCGATCATCCGCCACCCTGATGTGCGCCGCATGCTGTTGAGCATGAAATCCCGGATCGAGGCCATGCGCGCGCTGGCGGCGGTGATGGCGGGAAGCATGGACCAGGCGGCGCTCAATCCGGATGCGGAAGTCCGGGATGCCCACCAGGCTTTCGTCGAACTGATGATGCCTATCGCCAAGGGATGGTTCACGGAAACCGGGCTGGATGTTGCCTCCATGGGCATCCAGGTTCACGGCGGCGTGGGCTTTATTGAGGAAACCGGGGCGGCCCAGTATCTGCGCGACGCTCGCATCACGACGATCTATGAAGGTACCACGGGCATCCAGGCGATGGATCTGGTTGGACGCAAGATCGGTCGCGATGGCGGACACGCGATCGGCGCGGTGATCGTGCGCATGCGGCAGGTGCAGGCCGACCTGGCATCCCACGCGCATGCCGAACTGCGCGCTATCGGGGCTCAGCTGAACAAGGGCATCGGCGATCTCGAGGCGGCAGTCGAATCGCTCGTGAAGTCGTGGGCAGGCGGCCCCAAGCCTGCTCTGGCGGGATCTGGGCCGTTCCTGGAGCTCTTGGGTATCGTGGCGGGTGGGTGGCAGATGGGTCGCGCCGCATTGGCTGCGAACCGGCTCCTTGAATCGGATCCAGGTTCGGAATTTTTGAGCAGCAAGATACTGAGTTGCCGCTTCTACGTTGACCACGTTCTTTCCAAGTCGGCGGGGCTGCGTCATACCATCGTTTCTGGCGCTGGCGCCACGCTGGCGTTCCCTGAAGCGGCGTTTTGAAGAGGCGACGACTTGCAATGCCATTGCGCGAACACAGTTAGTGTTTTGTGCTGTAAATGCGCGAGCGTTGTGATCGCGTGGTCGAGTGGCCTGACTCTACGGGAAGCCTTGGCAAGGCTTCCGGCGAGGAAGGTCGTATGCGAAAACCACGCTGCCTATTTTTCACGCTGCTGTAGGTGTTAGTTCCGAATACTCGTCCGTGCACCGTGGCGATTTGGGTCGGCGGATCTTCATGAAAGAGAAGGTATTACGGGGTAGTGTCTTCAAACGTTCCTTCGAGGGCTGGTGCGGCGCCATATCTCAGTCGGCTCCTGGCTTCTTTGGGGCCGCTTGCCGTTGCAAGCGGTCACTCGGCGAGGTTTCGCTCGGATCCCCAGCCCAACGGGCATAGGGCCATACCAGAAGGATTACCAAATATCAGGAGAGGATCTTTCATGCAGACAGACCCAAGCTTGGCAGCGCAGCGCAGTGACACCCAGCGCATCGGCGTCCCCCGCGAAACTTTCCCCGGCGAAAAACGTGTAGCCACCGTGCCCGACGTGGTGGAAAAACTCATCAAGCTGGGCTTTTCGGTCGCCATCGAATCGGGCGCGGGCGAGGCCGCCAACTTCAGCGACGAAGCCTATCGCGCCGCCGGGGCCGAAGTGCTGCCGGATGCCGCGGCGCTGTGGGCCGCCTCGGACATTGTCTTCAAGGTGCGCCCGCCCTGCCCCGAGGAAGTGGGCCTGATGCGCCAAGGCGGCACACTGATCGACTTCATCTGGCCGGCGCAGAACCCCGAGCTGATGCAGCAGCTCGCCGCCAGGAAGGCCACGGTCCTCGCCATCGACTGCCTGCCGCGCACACTTTCGCGCGCCCAGAAGATGGATGCGCTGACCTCTACGGCTGGCGTCTCCGGTTACCGCGCCGTCATCGAGGCGGCCCATGCCTTCGGCCGCTACTTCAATGGCCAGATCACGGCGGCGGGCAAAGTACCGCCTGCCAAGGTGTTCATCGCCGGTGCCGGCGTGGCGGGCCTCGCCGCCATCGGCACGGCGGCCAATCTGGGCGCCATCGTGCGGGCCAACGACACGCGTGCCGAGGTGGCCGACCAGGTCAAGTCGCTGGGCGGCGAGTTCGTCAAGGTGGACTACGAGGAAGACGGCTCCGGCGGCGGCGGCTACGCCAAGGTCATGAGCGAAGGCTTCCAGGCCGCGCAGCGCCAGATGTACGCCCAGCAGGCCCAGGACGCGGACATCATCATCACCACCGCGCTGATCCCCGGCAAGCCCGCACCCAAGCTCATCACCGCCGAGATGGTGCAGAGCATGAACCCCGGCAGCGTGATCGTGGATATGGCCGCCGAGCAGGGCGGCAACTGCGAACTCACGGTGCCCGGCGAGGCCGTGGTGCGCCATGGCGTGACCATCATCGGCTACACGGACCTCGCGTCGCGCTTGGCCAAGCAATCGTCCACGCTGTACGCCACCAACCTGCTGCGCCTGACCGAGGAACTGTGCAAGGCCAAGGACGGCGTGGCCGTGGTCAACATGGAGGACGACGCGATCCGCGGCCTGACCCTCATCAAGGATGGCGCTATCACCTGGCCGGCCCCGCCGCTCAAGGCTGCGCCCGTGCCGGCGCCCAAGGCGGCGGCGGTCCCCGTCGCCGAGAAGAAGAACGGCCACGGCCATGGCGCCGGCGCGCCCATGTCCGCCAAGGCGCTGACCCTCATCTTCTGCGTGGCGGCCGTGCTGTTCTGGTGTATCGGCGCCTATGCGCCCGCGGCCTTCCTGAGCCACTTCACGGTGTTCGCGCTGGCCTGCTTCATCGGCTACATGGTGGTGTGGAACGTCACGCCCGCGCTGCACACGCCGTTGATGAGCGTGACCAACGCCATCTCCAGCATCATCGCCATCGGCGCGCTGGTGCAGATCGCGCCGCCCGACGGCGTGGGCGGCGGGCGGCCGGACGAGCTGATCCGCTGGCTGGCCTTTGCTGCGCTGGTGCTCACGGCCGTCAACATGTTCGGCGGCTTTGCCGTCACGCGCCGCATGCTGGCCATGTTTCGCAAATAACCAGAACGACGAGGAGAACGGAACATGTCCCACAGCTTGTCGACGGTGGCCTACCTGGGCGCCGCCATACTTTTCATCCTGAGCCTGGGCGGGCTCTCGAACCCCGAAACCTCGCGCCGCGGCAACCTGCTGGGCATGGTCGGCATGGCGCTGGCCGTGCTGGCCACGGTGTTCGGCCCGCGTGTGAGCTCGGGCGGCATTGCCTGGATCGTCATCGCGCTGGTCATCGGCGGCGGCATCGGCTTCTACGCCGCGAAGATCGTAAAGATGACCCAGATGCCCGAACTGGTCGCGCTCATGCACAGCCTGGTGGGCCTGGCGGCCTGCCTGGTGGGTTTTGCCAGCTATGTCGATACCTCGGTGCAGTTCAGCGGCGCCGAGAAGGCCATCCATGAGGTGGAGATCTACGTCGGCATCCTGATCGGCGCCGTCACCTTCTCGGGCTCGCTGATCGCCTTCGGCAAGCTCAACGGCAAGATCGGCGGCAAGCCACTGCTGCTGCCCGCGCGCCACTGGCTCAACCTCGTTGCGCTGCTGGTGGTGATCTGGTTCGGCAAGCAGTTCCTGGGCACCCACGAAAGCGGCGCCGGCATGACGGCCCTGGTCGTGATGACCGTGATCGCGTTGCTATTCGGTGTGCACATGGTGATGGCCATCGGCGGCGCTGACATGCCGGTGGTGGTGTCCATGCTCAACAGCTACTCGGGCTGGGCCGCGGCCGCCACCGGTTTCATGCTGAACAACGACCTGCTGATCGTCACAGGCGCGCTGGTGGGCTCGTCGGGCGCGAGCCTGAGCTACATCATGTGCAACGCGATGAACCGCAACTTCATCAGCGTGATCGCCGGCGGCTTCGGCTCCGGCGCGGGCAAGTCGGCCAAGAAGGGCGAAGCCGCCTCGCCACAAGGCGAGGTCACGCCCATTAGCGCCGCCGAAACCGCCGAGATGCTGCGCGAGGCAAAGAGCGTGGTCATCGTGCCGGGCTACGGCATGGCCGTCGCGCAGGCCCAGCACACGGTCAACGAGATCACCAAGGCGCTGCGCGAGAAGGGCGTGGATGTGCGCTTCGCCATCCACCCGGTGGCCGGCCGCATGCCGGGCCACATGAACGTGCTGCTGGCCGAGGCCAAGGTGCCCTACGACATCGTGATGGAGATGGACGAGATCAACGAGGACTTCCCGGACACCGACGTGGCGATGGTCATCGGCGCCAACGACATCGTGAACCCGGCGGCGCAGGACGATCCGACCAGCCCGATCGCGGGCATGCCGGTGCTGGAGGTCTGGAAGGCCAAGCACTCGATCGTCATGAAACGCTCCATGGCTTCGGGATACGCCGGCGTGGATAACCCGCTGTTCTACAAGGAGAACAACCGAATGCTGTTCGGCGACGCCAAGAAGATGCTGGACGAAGGGCTGGCCGCGCTCAAAGGAGGCCGAATGCAGAAGTCGGCTCCTTGGATTGATCCATCGGCTGGATAGGCTCGTATTTGATCCGAATGGAGACCTCGTCCTTGAGCTGTTCGATGACGGCGCGTTGGGGCGGGTGAATTCCCGCGGACGCCATAGACTTCCTCCCGCCCGGGCGCCAACTCGGAATTCAATCCCCCAGGCCCCTGAGTCTCACCTCCTGGACGCGTCGCCACGCACCGGGGGTCATGCCTGCTTCCCCTTTGAAGGCTCTCGTGAAATGGCTCTGCGAAGCGTAGCCACAGGCCAGGGCGATTTGCGCGAGCTCCAACTTGCCGTCGTGAAGAAGAGACTTTGCCCGATCGACACGCCGCTTTGCGACATAAGCGTGGGGGGGCAATCCCACGCTTGCACGGAACATCTTTGCAAAGTGAAAGGTGCTGAGCTTGGCTCGGCAAGCCAACTCTTCGAGCTTGAGGGCAGAGCTCAGATTCGCTTCGATGTACTCGATAATGTTTCTCTGGACAGCGGGAGCCAAGCGGCCTTTTATGACCTCTGTTGTTGCTCGGTTGGTGTGGTGGCGCAGCAGGCGATGAAGAAGCAAATGGCAGGCTGATTCGAGCGCCATTCGATCGGCGAGATCGGACCAGTCGAGGGGAAGGACGGCTCCTCTCACGATCATTGCGAGCGCCGGGTCATCAACGAACGTGAGATCCTGCAGATCGATCCGGCGCGGGGTGATGTCGAATGCTGCATGGGCCTGGTAGGCGAGAACAGCCGGATCGATGTAGAGATGGAACATTCGAATCGGTCCCCCGACGTGCCACCGGCTTGCATGTCCCGCAGGCATCAAACAAAACTTGTCGGGACCTCCTCCAAGCAGTTGCCTGTCCGCACGGACGATCTTGTCTCCACCGTCAAGATACACGCTCAGCGTATGGTGATCCGGCTGGTCGTAGTTCGCCCAACCTTCAGCGTCCCGCCACTCCCATTCCGCAAAGGCAAGGCCGCACGCGGCCGTTCCCTTGCGCCAAAGACGAGCGCTGGTCTGAGAAAGGACCTCGCTCACATGGATCGCGGAAGTCTCCATTTTTTTCACCCCTAGTTTACTCGGGCATCGCACGGTTGAGCCCATCCATCGGGAGTCTGTAAAGGCATTTTGATACATCGGTGCGTTGGCTGCTCTGTCATTTACGGACTCAAGGGCGGTTTGTTGGGACGCAGGGAGGCTCACGGTCAGCCAGTCACATGCAAAAGATGTGCCGCTTCGGCCTTGCCGTTGTCGTGCATTGGCGCCCGATCTTGGCGTTGAGAAACAGTATCGTACGGGATCCCTGTCGGGCAGTCATTTCGTCGGTCGGGACTCTCAGATCTGATCTGACAGGCAACGTCGCCCGGCCCATGGTGATGCCGTATCGCAAAACAATCGGGCAGGCCATTTTGTGTGCCCTGTCAAGGCTGACATCAAGTGGCCTGAGCGATTTGGATGGGTTGTCCGGCGCCCGAAATATTCCCAAGGTGGTGCAACGGCTCCGCAAATCAGAGCAATACGGATGGTGTTAGCCAGCGGTACTGTTGTCGGTACTGTCACCCATGTGTATTCGACGCGGACAGTTCCGCTTGGATCATGCGTTTTCGAAGACAGAGAGACCCCGCTTGAAGAGGTGGCAGGATGGTTGTTGGCACCGGCCGCCCCCCGACGGTTGGGGTGAGTGTGAGTTCGTATTCGCCACGGACCCTGTCGAAGCGTCCATGGCGCCCGAGAAAGGCTTCCAGGATGACTAAACTGGCGCACCAATCCCTCGTGGTCGCTGTCAAGGGACCCCGCTACGCCGCGTGGCTGGCGACAAGGAACGACCTGACGGCTCGCTTTGTCGCCGCCGGGCGTATTCCGGGTTTGATCAATCTTGCCGGGGGATTGCCCGAGCCGACAGTTTTTCCGACTGAGGAGTTGGCCACTTACGCTCGGGAGGTGATCTTGAAGCATCCGCAGGATTGCCTCGGGTATGCTCCCACCGATGGTCTTCCGGAGCTGCGCGATGCGATTGCCACGCGCTACAGCTCGCCTGTGCTGCGGTTGCGGCGTGAAAACGTCCTGCTTACCGCCAGCGGCACCCAGAGTCTGGATCTCATTGGGAAGGTGCTGATCGAGCAGGGGGACGTCATTGCTGCCCAGTTCCCCAGCTATGTCGGCGCTATGGACGCCTGGAGGCCACGGGCACCTCGGTATCGCAATCTTGTGCTGGAAGACGACGCGTTCGACCCCCTGTCCTCCTTCGAGGGTGCGCAGTTCGTCTACTCGGTGCCGAACTTCTCCAACCCTACAGGCAGGTTGGTTGGCGTCTCGGTCCGCAATGCGATGGTCGATGCCGCCCACCGGACGGGAGTGTGGCTAGTCGAGGACGATCCCTACTGCGCCCTCCAATACGAGGGAGTGCCTTTGCCTCGGATGATCGAACTCTCGGCTGAGCGCTTGGGGAAGGGAGGGTACGAAGGTCCCATCATCCATCTGGGCAGCGTCTCGAAGGAGTTGGCGCCGGGGCTTCGTGTTGGCTGGATCATCGCAGCCCCCCAGATGATCCAGATGCTGTCCGCGGCAAAGCAAGGTGCGGATCTCTGCTCGAGCGGCCTCAATCAGCGGATTGCCCTGGCCGCCATTGACAGCGGTCTGATGGAGCGGCTGAGCCCTCGGATGGTCGAATTGTATCGGGAGCGGCGCGACGCACTCTGCGCTGCCATGGCGGAACACCTTGCCGAATGGTTTGTGTGGGAGGTGCCTGTTGGTGGAATGTTCGTGTGGGCCACCGCGCGGGATCCTTCGATGGACACTGATCGCCTTGTGTCCGTCGGCACCGAAGTCGGTGTCCTTGCAGGGCCGGGTAGCGCATTTGATCCTTGGGTGAAAAGCCGCAACGCGCTTCGACTGAACTTCACCGCCAATTCTCCTGAGCGGCTCGCCGAAGGGGTGCGCCGTCTGGCCCAGGCAGTTCGAAAACTGAAGTCTGCGGGCGTGTGACCTCAAGCCCGGACAGTGTCCGCAACAAGAGCCACTAGGAGAACATCAATGGCTCAAGTAGTCAGCATCCACACCCCTGGTGGTCGCGCGCTAGAACGCCGCCACACGGCCGGCTGCCTCGTGCTGATGCTCTGACCTGAGCGCGTGCCTTCGCTTCAGGGTACACCTTGGAAGCGGCGCAATGAAAGCCGCACACCAGTCGAGCACCCTTGACTTTTTCAACCCAGGAGACATCCATGAAATCCACAAAGAACCTTCGCTCGATCGGGACGGCAGTTGTGTTGACCTTCCTTGGCCTGTCGGCACAGGCCCAGACGGTCAAAATTGCCATTGCCGGCCCCATGAACGGTCCCATGGCCCAGAACGGCGACATGATCAAAGCCGGAGCCCTGACCGCTATCGAACTGATCAATGCCGCTGGCGGAGCCGGTGGGAACAAGCTCGAACCTGTCATCATGGACGATGCCTGCGAACCGAAGCAGGCCGTAGCAGTGGCGAACAAGATCGTGAGCCAGGGCATCAAGTTCGTCATCGGACATGTCTGCTCCGGCTCGACTATCCCGACTTCCGAGATCTACGAGAACGAAGGCGTTGTGATGGTGACTCCGACTGCCACTGCGCCGCAAATCACCGAGGGCAAGAAGCGCAAGCTCATCTTCCGCACCATCGGCCGTGACGACCAGCAGGCGCCTGTCGCCGCCCAGTACATCATCGCCAAGGTCAAGCCCAAGAAGGTGGCCGTGCTGCACGACAAGCAGTCCTATGGTCAGGGCATTGCTGCTGCGGTGAAAAAAGAGCTGGATGCTGCCAAGGTACCGGTGGTTCTGTTCGAGGGCCTCAATGCAGGTGATACCGACTACTCGGCCATCATCACCAAGCTCAAGTCGCAGGGTGTGGACTTCGTCTACTTCGGCGGCTACCACCCCGAAATGGGGCTGCTGCTGCGCCAGGCGCGGGAGCAGAGCGTGAAGGCAACCTTCATGGGACCGGAGGGCGTGGGCAACAAGGATGTGACATCGATTGGCGGAGCGGCCTCCGAGGGTATGCTGGTGACGCTGCCGGCCAATTTCTCGGCCGATCCGGCCAATGCTGCGCTTGTCAAGGCCTTTGCCGACAAGAAGCGTGACGTCAATGGTCCGTTCCAGATGTCCGCATACGCGGGCGTGAAGATCATCGCCGATGCGATCAGTGAAACCAAGAGCACCGATCCCGCCAAGGTTGCGGCCTTCATGCACCAGAAGACCTTCCAGACCCCGATCGGCAAGGTCGAATACGATGCCCAGGGCGACCTGAAGTCGTTCCAGTTCGTGGTCTTCACCTGGCATAAGGATGCCACGAAGACAGCTGTCAACTGAGCCAGCGCCTTTGCCGAAACGCCCCGCTACTCATTCGGCGAGCGGGGCGTTTGGTATCGAGCATGCGGGATGGGGGCTTGATCAAGAGCCTCATGGATCGGGCGCACGCGCTCGCACCGGAAGCGCGAGCATCGATCAGCTCGGGCCGTGTGCTGATGACCTGAAGCGGCAGCGACACGCATGGCGACTTCATGTCCGCGACATGGACAGGTTGTGTTCACGGAATACACTGCCTCGCACGCCATAGGCTGGGATGCAAAGAGTGTCCAACAGATTCACCGTGGTCATCGCGTGGCACACGCAAGTTGCTGTACCAAGCATTCGATACTGAAACCCACGGCCTTCTGGCCCAGGCAGCAGTGTGTGGCAATCGTTGGAGGTAGATAAATTGACTCAGAAACTCGTGCCCGTGTATGAGGCATTGGCTCAGGACATCAAGACGATGGGCGTGGAGGTCGCGTTCGGCTTGATTAGCGACGATACGGCACTCTTCGTCGCAACCCTGGACTCCATAGGCATTCAGTTCCATGGCAGCCGACATGAGAACACCGCGATCGCCATGGCCGACGGTTATGCGGCTGCCACCGGCAAGCTGGGCGTCGCGGTGCTGGGACGGGGCCCCGCCGCCGCGAACTCCATGCACGCGGCCACCTATGCGCAACGCAGCCGTTCGGGGGTGTTGATGATCTTCGGTGACGCGGCGCTTCGGCCGCCCGCTCACAGCTGTGGCCCCGACCTGAAGGCCTTCGACGCCGTGGGCGCGCTGCGTTCAGCCGGACTCGAGCCCTTCGTCGCGAGGGACGCCCATAGCGCCCGCCAGGTGCTCGCGCAGGCGGTCAGTGCCGCCCATGCCGGCGCGGCGGCACTGCTGCTGCCAACCGACGTACAGCGGGCCAGCGTCGACCTCTCGGCCACCACCCCGACGCTCGCGCCGCCCCCGACCATAATCAGGCGTCCTCCGCGCAAGACGGCGCTCGCGGCCGCGTCCACACTGCTGGCCGCGAGCAAGCGCCCCCTGATCATCGCTGGCTGGGGGGCCTACGAGGCCGGAGCGCGAGAAGACCTGATCGCCCTGGCCGAACACCTGGGGGCGGCACTCAGCACGACGCTCAAGGCCAAGGATCTATTCCAAGGCCACCCGATGGACTGCGGGCTGGTGGGCTCCTATTCCCATGCCGGCGGACGCCGGCTGATCGAGCAGGCGGACTGCATTCTTGCGTTCGGCGCCGGTCTGAACGGCCGGACCACCTCCATGGGAACGGCTATACCGACCGAGGTGCCCGTGATTCACGTCGACAGCACCCGCGCCAACATCGGACGCTGGCTGGATGCCGACGTGGCCATGGTGGCCGATGCAAAGCTCGCGGCCCAGGCGCTGCTTGAGTCGGTTCCCGCTCGCCGCCCGGAGATCAAGGAATTCCACGGCGAGTCCTACCGGAGCTGGCTCGACAGCTTCACGCTGGACAAGGACTTCACGCCGCAGCACACCCCCCGAACCGTCGATGCACGCGCGGCCGCGCTCGCGCTGGACAACATCCTGCCGCGCAACCGTAACGTCGTGTACGACGCCGGCAATTTCCTGCAGGCGTTGCCCTACTTGAGCGTTCCCGATCCACGCAGCATCCGCCAGGCCACAGACTTCGCCTCGATCGGCCTGGGCATCGGCGCGGCACTGGGTTACGCGCGCGGCGAACCCGATGCCACCACTGTACTAGTGATCGGTGACGGTGGCCTGCTGATGACGCTCGGTGAGCTGGAGACCGTGGTTCGGGAAGATATTCCGCTCGTCGTGATCCTGATGAACGACTGTGCCTATGGCGCGGAAGTCCACTTCCTCAAGCTGCAGAACATGCCGACCGCAAAGACGGTTTTCCTGGATATCGACTTTGCGCCGATTGCCGAGGCCTTGGGCTTCCAGACGGCCACCATTCGCAGCATGCAGGACCTGGAACAGGCAGCGCCGATGCTCAGGAACCCCGAGGGGCCTGTGCTCCTCGACGTCAAGATCAACGGGGCGATTCCCGTGGGTTGGCTCTTCGATGACAAATAGGTCGGCGCCACGCCGCCGGACCTTCTTCCTGTGGCGGCAGGTCTGCGCGTTCGTTTTCCGCGTCGGGCGGGCTGCAGCCTCCGACGGTGCCCCTGCGCGCCGGGAACCCATCGGCCGCCGGCAAGTGGGCGGCGCATCACAAAGAAGCTCAGATGTAGATACTAGCTGAGCAGAGCGATTCACTGAGCGATACAGCCTTTTCCGGCCGTCAGGCGATGCAACTGCGATGTAGTGCCGAGCATCTTCATGCTCGAGTTAGTCAACGGAACATAGCAACCGCTTGCCAGGAGTAGACCGTCACGCCCTTGACGACGGACTCTTCCATGGTCGGCACGTCGGGCAGGATAGGCGAGCGCGCAGCTTGCCTGCCTTGATGTGCGGGACCGCTGTATTGAGATTCATGAAGGTGGCGTCGACCTGTCCGCCAGGCAGGTCGTTCTTCGCCGGGGCGCCGCCCATGTACGTATGTGGATCCCGGTTGTGCCGGTTTTCTGCCAGAACAGATCCTTTCTGCCAGAACAGATCCGCGGTGAGATGGTCGCTTGTCCCGTTTCCGGCAGATGCGGACGTCTTCGTCTCAGGGATTGGCCTTCTCGTAGGAAACGATGTTGTCCTGAATGGTCTTGAAGCGGGAGTTTGCTGGCACCGAAAGGACGTTGGGCGCCTGCACGGCAACGGTGAGGTAGGCGAAGTCCTTGAAAGGATCGTACGGCGCACTCGTCGGTTGCGACGCCGGCTTTCTGAATGCGGCGCGCCTCAAGGGCAGTCACGCCGCCATCAAGAGCGGCATGCTGTGCGCCGAGGCGGCTTCCGACGCGATCGCCGCCGGCTGCCAGTACGATGAACTCACAGGCTTCTCAGAGAGCTTCGAGGGAACCTGGCTGCACGGATCTATCAAAATTTCAAGAACTGCTTCAAGGAGAGTTCGCTGCTGTGCGCTTGCAGAAGGTTTGCATGCCGGACTTGTAGCCGATGGCCTGCCTTGGGACTGTCTTCGGTAAATACATGTTCGCAGGCACGAGTGTACTCAGCGGGGGGCGAATACACCTCCAAGGGCATATTTATGGCTAAAACGGACGTAATTGGACCTGGCACCGAAGTTGCAGATAGCGGGTATGGACGGTGAATGTGTTCGAGGAAAACGCTGTCCGTCATGATAACGAACGATTGGAGACATCCATGAATGCACCCGCACTGCGCTTCGGCGCACTCGCCGCACTGACGGCGATTTGCCAGTTGGCTTCCGCCGCGGAGCCATTCCGCATCGGCGCCTTGGTAGATATGTCCGGGGTCTATTCCGGCATCGGCGGTCCTGGCGGTATCGCAGCCGTCAAGATGGCGGTTCAGGACTTCGGCGGTAAGGTTCTGGACCGGCCCATCGAGGTGTTGGGTGCCGACTACCAGAACAAGGTCGATATTGCTTCCACCCGTGCCCGGGAGTGGTATGACCGGAACAACGTCGAAATGATCATCGAGTCCACCGACTCGGCCTCGGCGCTGGCGCTGCAGAAACTTGGCGAGAGCAAAAAGAAGATCACGATCTTCGCGGGTTCCGCCACTACGGAACTGACGGGCAAGCAGTGCTCGCCTTACGGTATTCACTACGTGTACAACACCTACGCGCTGGCAAACGGCACGGCACGCGCAATCCTGGAAGAAGGCAAGAAGGACTGGTTCTTCATCACCGCCGACTATGCATTCGGCCATTCGCTCGAGTCGAATGCCATCAATGTGGTGGAGCAGCTGGGCGGGAAGGTTGCCGGCAAGGTCCGCCATCCGCTTGCGGCATCGGACTTCGCATCGTTCCTGCTGCAGGCACAGGCGTCAAATGCGCAGGTGATTGCATTGGCCAACGCGGGACGCGATACACAGAATGCGGTTCGCCAGGCTTCGGAGTTCGGACTCGGGACTGGCAAGCAGGTGGTGGCGCCGCTGCTGATTTTCGATAGCGACCTGAAAGGCATGGGCCTGAAGGCGGCGCAGGGACTGCAGTTCACCACGGCATTCTACTGGGACTACAACGACGAGACCCGCGCTTTTGGCAAGAAGTTCTTCGCACAGACCAAGATGATGCCGACCATGGTTCAGGCCGGTATGTACTCCGCGGTGACGCACTACCTGAAGGCGGTACAGGCGGCAGGTAGCGCGGACCCCGACAAGGTCATGGCGAAGATGCGCGCGACGCCGGTCAATGACTTCTTTGCCAAGGACGGCCGCATTCTGGCAAACGGGCTGATGGCGCATGACATGTACCTGGCTGAAGCCAAGAAGCCGTCTGAGTCCAAGGGCGAATGGGACCTGCTGAAGATCCGCAAGATCATCCCCAAGGACAAGGCCTTCGAGCCACTGGAAAAGAGCGCCTGTCCGCTCAAGGGCTGACGCACTAGGGAACTTGAGGTGGCCAGGCAGCTGGCCACGCTTCTACGCACTCTCCGGGCGTCTTTCCACGGCCGCTGCGTCGCCCCGGCCGCGCGGAAGACGCTTCCTTTTTCTCCAGATTGGCTTTGCTCCTGTTATGCCGGATTTCATTCTGCAGACGCAGCGGTTGTCCAAGTCATTCAGAGGCTTTACTGCCGTCAGTGAAGTCGACCTGAATGTACGCCGCGGCTCGATCCACGCCTTGATCGGGCCGAACGGCGCGGGCAAGACCACCTGCTTCAACCTGCTGACCAAGTTCCTGGAGCCGACCGCCGGCACCATTCTGTTCAACGGCATCGACATCACGCGCGAAAAGCCAGCGCAGATTGCGCGGCGGGGCGTGATCCGCTCGTTTCAGATTTCCGCGGTGTTCCCGCACCTGACCGTACGCGAGAACGTACGCATCGGCCTGCAGCGTCAACTGGGTACTGCCTACCAGTTCTGGCGCAGCAAGCGTTCGCTCGACGTGCTAAATGCCCGCGCGATGGATTTGCTCGAACAAGTCGGGCTGACCGAGTTCGCCGAGACCATCACTGTCAACCTGCCTTACGGCCGCAAGCGTGCGCTCGAGATCGCGACCACCCTCGCGATGGAGCCGGAACTGATGCTGCTCGATGAGCCGACGCAGGGCATGGGCCATGAGGACGTGGATCGCGTGACCCAGCTGATCAAGCAGGTTTCTGCCGGCCGCACGATCCTGATGGTCGAGCACAACATGAATGTCGTGTCGTCGATTGCCGACAAGATCACCGTACTGCAACGCGGTGCGATTCTGGCCGAGGGCCCTTACGCCGAAGTCTCGAAGGATTCGCGCGTCATGGAAGCCTACATGGGTACGGCCGACGCCGAGCTGCAAGGCGCGCATTGAGGGGGAAAAAGTAATGGCAAACGACAACACCCCGGCCCTCGAGATCAGGGACCTGCATGCCTGGTACGGCGAGTCGCACATCCTGCATGGTGTGGACCTGACCGTCAATCGTGGCGAAGTGGTCACGCTGCTTGGGCGCAATGGTGCCGGGCGCACGACAACGCTGCGCGCGATCATGGGACTCACCGGTACGCGCAAGGGATCGATCAAGGTCAACGGCCACGAAACCATCGGCCTGCCGACACACAAGATCGCGCACTACGGCATTGGCTACTGTCCCGAAGAGCGGGCGATCTTCTCAAGCCTGTCCTGCGAAGAGAACCTGCTGCTGCCGCCGGAACTCAAGAGCGCCAATGCGGGAAAAGGCATGAGCAAGGCCGAGATCTACGACATGTTCCCGAACCTGATGGAGCGCAAGCAGAGCCAGGGCACGCGCCTCTCCGGCGGTGAACAGCAGATGCTTGCCGTGGGCCGGATCTTGCGTACCGGGGCGAACCTGCTCCTGCTTGACGAGATCTCGGAAGGGCTGGCGCCTGTGATTGTGCAGGCCCTGGCGCGCATGATCTTGATGCTCAAGAAGAAGGGCTACACGGTGGTAATGGTGGAGCAGAATTTCCGATTCGCCGCGCCGCTGGCCGACCGCTTCTACCTGATGGAGCACGGCGCGATCGTCGAGCGCTTTGCCGCCGACGAGCTGCAGGACAAGATGCCGGTGCTCAATGAGCTGCTCGGCGTGTAACGAGGGGAAGTGCAATGAACCTTGATTTTGGAATTCCCCTGCCGGCTTTGATGTCGCAGTTGCTGCTCGGCCTGGCGAATGGCGCGTTCTACGCAATGCTAAGCTTGGGGTTGGCGGTGATCTTTGGATTGCTCAACGTGATCAACTTCGCGCACGGTGCGCTGTTCATGCTGGGCGCTCTGCTGGCGTGGGCCGGCATGGAGTACGTCGGGCTGAGCTACTGGGCAATGCTGCTGCTGTCGCCCCTGGTCATCGGCTTGTTGGGCGTGCTGATCGAAAAGACGATGCTGCGCTGGATCTACAAGCTAGACCATATTTACGGTCTGCTGCTCACGCTGGGTATTACGCTGGTGATCGAAGGCGTGTTCCGGTCAATCTACGGCGTCTCGGGCCAGCCTTACTCCGCGCCCGAGCTGCTGCAGGGCGCTACCGACGTTGGCTTTATGCACCTGCCGAACTATCGCGCCTGGGTCGTGGTGGCTTCCATCACGGTCTGCCTGGGCACGTGGTTCGTGATCGAGAAGACCAAGCTGGGCGCCTACCTGCGTGCGGGCACCGAGAACCCCAAGGTCGTCGAGGCGTTCGGCGTCAATGTGCCGCTGATGGTCACCCTGACCTACGGCTTCGGCGTGGCACTGGCTGCGTTCGCCGGGGTGCTGGCCGCGCCGGTGATCCAGGTGTCGCCGCTGATGGGACAGAACCTGATCATCGTGGTGTTTGCAGTTGTAGTGATCGGTGGAATGGGCTCGATCCTCGGCGCCATCGTCACCGGTCTGGGCCTGGGCGTGATCGAGGGGCTGACCAAGGTGGTCTACCCGGAAGCGTCGTCAACGGTGGTCTTTGTTGTAATGGTGATTGTCCTGCTGCTTCGTCCGGCGGGGCTGTTTGGCAAGGAAAAGTGATGACCGAATTCTCTCTCCCTTCAACGGTGACCTCGGCGGCCGGTGGGGACGCGTTGGTGCGAAGCCGGGCGCCGGCATACATCTCCATCGTGCTGGTTGCACTGCTGTTGCTGGCGCCCCATCTTGGCTTCTATCCGGTCTTCGTGATGAAGATCCTGTGCTTTGCGCTGTTTGCCGCGGCATTCAACCTGCTGCTCGGCTACACCGGCTTGCTGTCGTTCGGCCATGCCGCCTTGTTCGGCGGCGCGGGCTACATAGCCGGGTATGCGATCAAGAACTGGCATGTCACGACGGAGGTCAGCCTGCTGATCGGCGTGGCAACCGCCGTAGCGATTGGATTTCTGATGGGCGTGCTGGCAATCCGCCGCCAGGGCATCTACTTCGCCATGATCACGCTCGCGCTGGCACAGATGTTCTTTTTCATTTGCCTGCAGACACCGCAAACGGGCGGCGAGGACGGCTTGCAAGGCGTTCCGCGCGGCGCGTTGTTCGGGGTGATCGACCTGTCATCGGATGTCAGCTTCTACTATGTCGTTGTCGCCGTCTTTGTCGCAGCGATGGTGCTGATTGCCCGCATAGTCAGTTCCCCGTTTGGCCAGCTCCTCCAGGCGGTCAAGGAGAACGAGAGTCGCGCCATCTCGCTGGGCTACAGTACAGACCGCTTCAAGCTGATGGCCTTCGTGCTGTCGGCCGCGCTGGCGGGACTGGCGGGAGCGATGAAAGCGCTGGTGCTTGGCTTTGCGACGCTGGCCGACGTCCATTGGACCATGTCGGGGGCAGTCATCCTGATGACGCTGGTGGGCGGGATGGGGACGTTGAGCGGGCCAGTCGCCGGTGCGCTCGTCATTGTGATCCTGGAGAACAAGCTGGGCGAGATAGGTGCCGGACTTGCCAATGTCACCGGGATCGACTGGTTCGCATCCCTTGGCGAGTCAGTGACGCTCGTGACCGGTGTCATTTTCATTCTGTGCGTTCTGTTGTTCCGGAAAGGACTGGTTGGGGCGGTCCTTGGCCGGCTTCCGTCCGGACGATGATTGCTAGAAAGACGGCCGGCAGCACGCGGTCGGCCGGCTAAGTCATCGCTACGGGGCGCCGCGGGCAGGTTGTTCGCCCTTGCTAGCGGCCATTCAGCAGACGATGCAGCAGTGAAGCGTTCACCCCGAATCGATCGAAGATCGCATCTTCGAAGCGAGCGCGATCCGGGAAGCCATAGGATCCGACCCTTGCAGCTTCCCGGTCGGCGCCGGCGAGGTCAAACAGCGCGCGCATCAGGCGCTGCGTCGCCACCAGATCGACAAAGCTCTCGCCTTCACTCAACAAGGTTCGGGACAATTGACCCGCCTGATCGATGCGGAGCTCTCGCGACGCCGATGCGAGCCGCCACGGCTTTTGCGGTGCCTGGAACACCGCCATAGCCAGGCTACTCGCAATTGGCTTGTGCGATCGCTCTTCTACCCGTATCCGCTGACCGGACCACGGCAGCTGCCGGAACGCTACGCGGGCGCGCTCTGCCAGCACAAGGTGTGGCGACTCGAGCGGGCGGATCGCGTGCCATCCACCGTCGTGGGTTGCACGCATCTGACCCGGCACGTTGAGCTCACAATCACCTTCGATGACCTCTGCAATCACGGGGAACGGGAAACGCAGCCCGCGCAGATGGACACGCGCATACGCTGGCGATT